>JAOACV010000579.1 GCA_026417675.1 Verrucomicrobiia bacterium | reverse complement strand
AGATGTGTATAAGAGACAGAGCTTGAACAACTCAACATCGTCAATCTCCACCGCAGTTGGCGTCCACACGGCCTTCGGCTGTAGGACGGAATTGGATCTGGCGCCAACGACATCCCCGGCGGCCACGACGCTCGCGGCGAGCGCCAGAGCCGACGTTGCGATGACGATGGGCGGGATCATTTCAGCCTCACCCCGGTTGCCTGGTTGACCGGCACCCGCAGACGGCTGCGGTCGGACACGATCTTGCCGGCGGCCACGTCGTCCTCGGTGAACGTCGCCATGAGAATCTGCTTCGCCTTGGTGCGCTCGAAGTCGTAGATGATGTAGATCGTGCCGTCAGGGGCCTGCACGCCGTCGGGATAAGACACGCCGGCGCGTTCGTCGAGCATCAGGCCGCCCGTCCACGTCTTGCCGTCGTCGTTGCTGGTGCGAAGCATTCCCCACCACTCGCGCGGATTCGGTCCCACTTTGTAAAAAAGCATCAGCGAGCCGTTCTTCGGTTGAAACAGCACCGGATTCCAACACGGATGCTGCGCGTCACGCGCCACTTCCACCGGCGGCGTCCACCGACCGCCTTCGTGCCGCGAGAGCCAGATTGCCACGTCCTTGTGCCCCTCGCGCGTGCCGCCAAACCATGCCGCGACCAGTCCGCTCTTTGTCTCGACAATCGTCGAGGCATGACACGACGGGAACGGCGCGCTCTCGTAGATGAACTCGCTTTTGAGCACGGCAAACGATAGCACCGGAGCAACTAGGAACAGAGCAATCAACGTTTTCATTTTGTCCTCGGATTTTTCAGGTAATAGAAGCGACCATCCTCGGCGCCGCCGAGAAAATCAGGGATGCCATCGCCGTTGAAGTCCACCACGGTCGGACTGACATCGTGGCCTTCGATGTTCTGCTCGGCCAAAAGTCCCATGTCCTTGAAGAACCATTTGCCGTCGCGAGCGTCCAGTTGGCGAAGGAAGCGCGCGTTGGCGGCATTCAGAAGAAGGTCGAGCTTGCCGTCGCCGTCCCAGTCCACAATGCACAGCTTGCGGCGCCCGCTCTTGCCGGCGATGCCGGCGTTGAGGCGGAGCGGCTCGCCTTTCTCGTCACAAAACACGCGCTTCGGAGTGAGCAACACCAGTTTGCCCTTGCGCCGCGCACGCTCGAAGAATGCCAAGTAACCCTCGTGATCAAGCATCACAAGATCGGTGAGGCCGTCCATGTTCCAGTCCACGGCAAACGGTGTGGTGCGCCATTGCGTGAGCAACTCTTTGCCATTCGGTCGCAGCCAGCCCCAAGCAAGCGTGGGCTGCGGGCCGTTCCACTCGACTTCGATCGGTTTCGCCGCTGCGAGCTTCGGCGCGGTGCGCGTGCCGATGTTGCGATACCAATGCGCCTTGCCCCAAATCGAGTTCACCACCAAATCCGGCAACCGGTCGCCGTCCCAATCTGCGATGCTCAGCGTCGTGTAACCCCACTTCGCCTCGCACGGCCCCTGAATGCTGCCATTCGGCCCGGCCATGATGCGGATGATTTTCCCTTCGGCCTCCAAACGACGCGGCGCGGCCCACTTCGGTTTCTCCACGCCGGGGCCGCTGAGGTTCTCGAAGAACTCGATGTAACCGGCGGTGTTGCCGCTGACAATGTCCATGTCGCCGTCGCCGTCCCAATCGAATCCGACCGGCGTGGCGAGCGCGCCGCATTTCAGGTCGTCAGCCTCCTGCCGGAAATAACGCGGCGGCAGAAACACGGGCACACGGTCAGCCGTCAGCTTGCCGGTATGCTCGATGAATGCCACGCGGCCATCTTCATCCCCGACGATCAAATCCGTGTCGCCATCCTTGTCCCAGTCAATCGCGACCGGCGTGATCATCTCCAAATCCATCCGAATCGGCAGCCGTTTGCCGGGCGCGTAGCGCGGCGCGGTGCGGGTGCCGATGTTCTCGAAGTAGGTGAACCCGTCGAGAAATTCGCCGCAGAGCAAATCAAGGTCGCCGTCGCCATCGAAGTCGGCAAAATTCGGACACGGCCAGCCGAACGTCTCGACCGGTTTTTCGCCGGCCATGACTTTCACCGGCTGCGCGTAGCCGCTGCCGGTGTTGCGAATGAAATAGACGAATCCGCGCAACGGACCGTTGGTCCAATTGCCGTTGGCGTCGTAGGCATTGTCCCAGCCGTAATCGCTCCAATCGTCGGCGCCAACGATGACATCGAGTTGGCCGTCGCCGTCGTAGTCCACGTATCGCCAGAAGTTGCCGCGCACTTTTTTCGGATGAACGTTCCCCGGCAACGGCAGCTTGATGCCGTTCTCAAGGCCGCTCTTTCGGAAATCGGGATACTCGATTGCGGGCGTCAGCACGCGCGGCTGGCCGTTGACGAATGAGACCTGCGCGAACTGCAATCCTCTGCTGATGCGACGGCCCGGCTTGAAGACGGGGAATTTTTCGCCGGTTGGGTTCTCGAAGAAATAACAGCCGTTGTAAGGTTTGTCCGGGCAATCCACCACAAGGTCCAGATCGCCGTCGCCGTCATAATCGCCCCAGGCGATGCTGTAGGTATCCCCCTCTGTGCCGGAGGACCATACCGCGCCAGCAGTCAGCTG
>JAOACV010000578.1 GCA_026417675.1 Verrucomicrobiia bacterium | reverse complement strand
GTTCCAGCGGGACAAGACGGTGTTGAACCGGTCGGCCTGTCGGGTCTCCTCGGAGAAACCGGAGCGGCTCGCGGTTTTCGCCTACAACTTCGGCACGAAACCTGTGCGCGGGCCATTGAAACTCACGATGCCCGATGGCTGGCGGGGCCGCGTGTCGTCCGAGATCGTGCTGGCGCCGATGGAACGCAAAGACATCGGATTCGTCGTGGAGGCAACGAAAGCGTCGGGCAATCTGGTGGGGACCGTGTGCATCACGGGCCAGTTCGGCCCGGCGGGCAGATCGGTGCTTTCGTTTCGGCTGATGCCTGATCCGATTCGGTTGGACTCCCGGCAGGCAACACCGATTGCAGGCGCGGGTAATCCGGCCCGCTGGGAGCGCATGATTTCCGGCAAGGGTTTGATGCGCCTGGCGGCGCGAAACGATGGCGTGCTCGTGGAAGCCGAGCCGGCCGGCTCGGATCGCTGGGTTTATCCGCGTTACCTGTTGGCGGAGGGCGAGCGCGCGCCGGCCGGGTGCGCTGGCATCGTGTGCGCGCTAACGCTGCTGGAAGGCGACGGCGACTTCCGCGTCATTTTCGACGAGGGAAACGGCGCGGCCTACGTCGCGGATTTTTTGGCGAAGCCGCGCCGCGGCGAAAGCGTTGAGGCCCTCGCGCTGTTTGAAGCCGCCCGCGCCGGGCACGGCTGGTCCAAACCCGACCCGAACAACCGCCTCGACCCCGACCAGATTGGTTCCTTCAAGATCGGCTGCAATACCCAAGGCGGGCGGGTGAGCTTCGTGGTGAGCAACGTGCGCTGGGTGAGGTTCTGAAATGAAAGGTGTGGGGGCTATAGGGTATGATGTCCATAGCGTTATGCATTGGCGGCAAAAACATCACGGAAAGGCCCAAGAAATTTCCTCTCCGGCGACCAGTCGGCGATGGCAAAGACGATGTCGGAGAACGCTCCGCTGAAGTCGTTTTCCAAAGCGTGCCGAAAATCCACGGCCGTGCGGCGCGGGTCATTCGCGAAAGCGCCACAGCCCCATGCGCCGAGAACCAGCGCGGCATGTCCATACAACCGCGCGATGGCGAGCACGCGATGAATCCGTTTCTGCAAGAGGTCTCCGGATTTCGGCTGGCCAACGGCGGGCGCGTAGGGGGCCGCACATGTAATGAAGCTCAGCACCCAAGGACGTTGAAGCTCCGTTCCGTCATCCATGCGGAAGACGGGAACGTCAGGCGAATAGATTGCCCAATCAGTAGAATCCTGTAGAGGTCGCTTTCGGTGCTCTTCATACATCGGATCGTTGATCAGGGTCTGATAAAGAGCGCTGGATCGGCAAAGCACCTCTTCCTGCGCTCTGGCCCCGTCAAGAAAGCCTCCGCCAGGGTGGACGCCATTGGCGAAGTTCAGGGCAAGAGGTCGCAATCCGCGCTCAACGAGACGTAGTGACGCTCCGAGCGTAGTCTCATTGGTGACCTGAACCCTTGTTTCAGTGAACGCCGTTCGCTCGTTGCTTGGCAGCGTAGCGTCAGGTGGAATGCTCCGCTTGGCGGCACAGGCAGCTTGCACAGCGTCGCGCCAAACGACTTTCCGGCCGGCCTTGGTGACATAGAAACCTTCGCGGGCAGCTTGCACCGCAGAGCGGCCCAGTGCAGCAGCAACATTTCTGGGGATGTGCAACTCCCGCCGTCGGGATGCGGCCATCTGCTCGGAGTCGAGGCAGGGCAGTATATGCAATTTGCTCATGATTCTTACACGTAGTTACAGCTATGTCCTTGTTGAGACCGGACGCCCCAAGCTCAGCGGCCCGGCCCGCTGGAGGCCGCTATCGCAACTGGAACGTGATGACCGGGGTCGCTGCGGCGCATGGTTAGCCCGGATATTTCACAGGCTGGCAGACGCGAAGTGTCGTAGCGCAGACTTCCAGTCTGCTGTATCGCGGATTTCCAATCCGCCGGCCCCCATCGCCGCGCCAACACTCTGCCGACTGGAAGTCGGCGATACAGCAGGTTGGAAACCCGCGCTACGCGCAGCATGCGTGCAATCCAGCCGCTCGGAGCGTGAAATATCCCGGTTAGGCGGGGGCATCGCAGTGTCGAACGGTTCTGATCAGCCTGAGCAGAAGGCTGACAATTCCCATCATCCAGCCAACGGGATAAGGCACAATCAGGAGTCCCCACCATAGGGAATGTCCACTACCTCCGCCAATGCCTCCGAACGCGCTCAGCACAAACATCGCCCCCACCCCGACGGCTATCAGGATGAAGACCCATACCCAGTAAATGAGCAACCCGCGTCCCTTGTTGCTTAGGAACGTGCCTAGCGTCACGATGCCGCAGCCGGCAACAATAACTGGCGATCCCTCAAGCGGATCAAGAGCGCCGACGAGCATGGCAATACTCCCGACCGTGATGAGAACCCGTAACCACAGTTTACGTGGGTTCATAAAAACGACCCAAGTTAGGCGTCCGTTCGATGCTCATAAGGCCAACATACGGCGGCGTGGAAAGTAGCCAACGGTTCGATCTCTGAGAATCGTGTTACCAACGATGCCATCCACGTTCGCTAACATCAAAGTCATGCTGAGCAAGCCGGGCAATGTACCGCAG
>JAOACV010000577.1 GCA_026417675.1 Verrucomicrobiia bacterium | reverse complement strand
TGTGGAAGAACGGCAGCATTACCGCAGACTCAGGGCTACTATGGGGCGAGCTTACAGAGCCAGTTCCTGTAACAGTGCTCCTCAATCAGCCGAGATTCGCGCAGCCAAAAGCGTCTGCTGGCAGCGGAGGCACACAGGCGTTGACCTTTTTGGGTGTTATCATGTTTGTCGGCGGCATGATCGGACTCATTTATTACTGGCAGTTCTTCGACACCAGCGTTTCGGTTCCTATCGAGCGATTCTTTGGACAGACGTTTGGAGGCGGGCGAGTTCACAACATCGGATTGATGCAGGAGCGCCAGAGCGGCATGATCATCAGTGGCATCGCCGCTGCCCTTGGGTTCATTTGTGTTTTACTTGGTCAGTATGTCGGCAAGCGGAGATAAAGATTTGCCGTCTGATAAGGGCGCCGCAGCGAACGGTCTCTCCGCCGTGTGTTCGAGCGTCGCGGGTATTCGTGAGCGCACGGTGCGCTCACGCCCGCGCCGCCAAGGGCGTCACTGAGCTTGTTTCGTTCGCCGCGCCCCGCGGATTGGTCTTTTTCCGAATGCGCTCAGGGGAGCAAGATGGCATCATCGCCTTCGGAGAAGAGGATCGACTTGGCAACTCGCGCTGTTGGTGGAGCGCGTTCTCGGAACGCGCTGGCGTTGTCGAACCTGGAGTAGTGGCACGCGCGAAGCGCCCGCTCCAGCCTCGCCGCATGGGAACACTCAGAAAACCGCGCTCGGCTTTAATTGCGGCTCAAACGGTGCTAGAATCTGCCTGCCATGAATACTCGCCGCTCCATGATTCCCCTGTTGGCGTTTGTGCTGGCTTGCGGTGCCGGCGCGGCGCGGGCCGCCGAGGATTGGGACAAGCTGCGGGAGCAGATGGTGCAGCGTCAACTGGCGGCGCGCGACATCACGGATGCGGCGGTGCTGCGGGCGATGCGGACGGTGCCGAGGCACTTGTTTGTGCCGGGCGCGGGTAGCGAGGCCTATGGGGATTTCCCGCTGCCGATTGGCCACGGCCAGACGATCTCACAACCTTACATTGTGGCTTACATGACGCAGGCGCTGCGCTTGAAACAGGGCGACAAGACGCTGGAGGTCGGCACGGGGTCGGGCTACCAGGCGGCGGTGCTCGCGGAGGTAACGCGGACGAATGTTTATACGATCGAGATCGTGGAGCCGCTGGCGGTGTCGGCGGCCAAGCGGTTGAAGCAGCTCGGTTACGACAAGGTCGTGGTCAAGGTCGGCGACGGTTACCTCGGCTGGCCCGATCAAGCGCCGTTTGACGCGATCATCGTTACCGCCGGCGCGGAGCACGTGCCGCCCCCGCTGGTGAAACAGTTGAAGCCGGGCGCGCGGATGATCATCCCGGTGGGCGGCCAGTGGGCGGTGCAGTATCTGACGATCATCGAAAAGCTGGCGGACGGCACTGTGCGCACGATGCGGGACATCCCGGTGCGGTTCGTGCCGCTGACCGGAAAGCAGGGAAAGTGAAGAGCGAGCGGTGAAACGGAATGCGTCATGCGCAACTCGTGAGTGGTGATTGGAGGTGATGAGTGTGATGGAGACAGGGAAGACACGACACGCGGCGGTGGCGGGGCAGTTTTATCCGGGATCAGAGCGCGCGTTGCGCAACGAAGTGGAGCGTTTGCTGCCGTCGCGAAGTTCGCCCCAACGCGCTTGGGGCGTCGTGGCGCCGCACGCGGGCTATATGTATTCGGGGGCGACCGCGGGGAAGACTTTTGCAGCGGTGCGGGTGCCGGAGACGGTGGTGTTGATCGGGCCGAATCACCATGGTCTCGGCGAGCCTTTTGCGGTGTGGGGCGAGGGACGCTGGCTGACGCCGATGACGGAACATGAAGTGGACGATGAGTTCACGTTGGAGTTGCTTCAAAGCGCCGCACCGCTGCGCGATGACCACGTGGCGCACAGCCGGGACCATTGTCTGGAGGTGGAATTACCGTTTCTGGGCAAACTCAATCCTCACAGCCGGATTGTGCCGATCATTCTTGGCAGCCATCATCGCGGCGCGCTGGATGAGATCGCGCGAGGTATCGCCGCCGCGCAGGGCCGGCTCAAACGCGACTTGTTGATCATCGCGTCAAGCGACATGAACCATTTCGAGCCGCAGAAAGTCTCGGAGCGAAAAGACCGGCTTGCGATTGACCGGATGCTGGAAATGGATGAGAGGGGATTGATGGATGTGGTGGAGGCGCACGACATCTCAATGTGCGGCGCGGCGGCCGCCTACGTAATGCTGAAGGCGGCGAAGGCGCTGGGCGCGCGCGAAGCGGCGTTGGTGGATTACCGCACCAGCGGGGACGTCACGGGCGACTACGACAGCGTCGTCGGCTATGCGGGGCTGGTGGTGGCGTGAAACGTGATCGGATGCTTGCGTTTCAGGCATTACACATCAGAACGTCAGCACGCCCTTGATGTAATCGTCGCGGTGCTCGGCGGCCAGTTCCAACGCCTGCTGCGCGTCAGCGGCCTTGTGGCGATGGGTGATAAGCGGCTTGAGGTCCACGAGACCGCGCCACATGCAGCGCACGGCGCGTTCGAAACGGTCGGTGCAGTCAGGCTGGTCGTGGGGCATCCGTGGAAAGTTGAAGACC
>JAOACV010000576.1 GCA_026417675.1 Verrucomicrobiia bacterium | reverse complement strand
TCCGGCGGTTGTTGGGAAGCTTCGCGTAAGAGCAGGCAGTCGGCATTCGCCACGTTCCGCCGCGCGCGTCCGCTCGGGATTCGGGACAGTTGAAAACGCTTGACGCTGCCATCAGGCATCCTGAGAGTCACGAACCTAGTGAAGTTCCCGGTGAGCAAACGATGGTTGCTGGCGGTCGCGGCGGTTTCGCTTGCGGCAGGAGCCGTCGTCGTGTGGCGGCCGAAGCCGGCGCGGCGCGGGGCGGACCTCTTGCCGGACGCCACGCCGGTTTATTTGACGTTCGCGAACGTGAACGCCGCGCGCGCGCGCTGGGCGAAATCGCCCGCGTCGGCGTTGTCGGCGGCGCTCGTAAAAGAACAATGGGCGGGGTTGGCGGGCGCCTTGTTGCGGAAGCGTTGGGGCAGACTGGTCGAGGTTGTCACGGAAGGCTGGCCGCAGATCGCCGAGGGCGAGGTGTTCGTCGCGCTGACGGGTCTGCAAACCGTGCCGCGGATCGCGCCGCAGATGGCCGTCGGCATTCAGTTTGGCGCGCGCGGGGCGCAGGCCTTGGACTGGATCACGCATTTCACCGGCTTGCTCCAGCGGGAGTTTCCGGCGACCAGGTCCAGTCGCGAGCGTTACTTTGGCAAGAGCTACTACTTATGGCAGGGCGAGCCGGGGCTGGATATCTGCGTGGCGATGCTGGGCGACCGGCTCATCATCACGATTGGCACGACGCCGATGATGGAGATCATCGAGCGCTATCGCGAACCGGAACGCGGCACGTTGAGCGGCAGCGACGCCTTCCGCGCCGTTTGCAAGCGGTTGCCGGCAAACGCTGACTGGCTGTTGGTTGTGCAAACGGGGCCGTTGTTACAAAGGCTCGATCCATTTGTCCAGTGGCTGCCGCAGTTGCGGTTGATCGCGCAACCGCTGGCGCGCGTCGCCGGCATTGGTGCCGCGGAAACATTGGAGGCTGACCGCGTTCACGACAGGGTCGTGGTGACGCATCACCCAGCATCGCTCCTGCCGCGCCAACCCGTTCCCGCGACTGTGTTGGGCAGGCTCCCGGCGTCGTGCATGGCATGCGTGCTCGCGGACGTGTCGCCGCATGAGGCCTATGAAGTTGTGGCCGCTGCCATCGCCGCCGCAGACCAGCGGGAGTGGCTGAAGGCGTGGGCGGTGTTCGAAGCCGGTTGGCGCGCGGCGAAGGTTGACCTCGACAAGGACGTGCTCGCCATGCTGAAACCGCCGCTGGTGTTTGCGGTGGACTGGCCGGAAAGTCAATCGCCGCATCCCCTGATCGGCGTAGCGTCGTCAAAGGCGGGGCCGTTGCGCGAGTGCTTGTCGCGTGCGGGTGACCCGTCCCGGCTGCCGCTGCGATGGCAGATGGTCAACGACTGGCTGTGGTTGTCCGGATCTTCGGAATCGCTTGCCCGCGCGCAGAACGCAGCCACCAACGCCGCGTCCGCGCTGGCGGCGCGATTGCGGAGTGGCACCCTTGCGCACCATTTGCCGCGAGGCGGATGGGCCTGGCTCTACGCCGACATGTCGCGGTTGCTTCAGGACAAACGCGACAGCGTGACATCGGCCCACCCCCTGACCTGCACGATCAGGCGTCGCGGAAGCGATGACGTGGTGACGGCCATCTCGTCGGCGGGCGTGTGGCTCAACGCATGGCTTGCCTTGGAGTCATGGATGGCAGGGATGGCGCGTGCGCCGGCAAACGCGGAAGTCGCCCCGCCTTCTGCGACTCCGCGTTGAAACGATGGTTACCTCACCACAAGCAGCGCGCCGTTGCTTTTGCCGTCGGCGCTGACGCGGCAGCGCAGGAAATCAACAATCTCGGTCTCCAACCGGCTGCAATCGCGCGTCCAGTTCTTCTTGCCGGCGAGAAGCTTCACGCAGGGCCGCAGGCCGGTGAATTGGATCAGCCGCGCGGGATGGTTTCGCAATTGACCGACGGTGCGTTCGAGCGCCTTGAAGAAAACCAACTCGAAGCCGTAGCCGGCGTCCACCGCCAGCTTACGCAGGTCGGCGCAAAACGACGCGGGGCGGTCGCTGTCAATCACATCGCAGCAACACTCCAGCACCTGCTGCAAAACTTCGTCCAGTTGCGTTTCCTCGACCACGTCGCGATTGAGATCGCTGTGGAAGTAATGCATCACCGCATGAGCGATTTGTCGGGCTACCCACAACTCGATGTTGCCGATGGTCGGATGCGTGCTGATGTAACGGGCCAGTTGTTCAAGCGTCACCGTTGCGCCCCGGCCATCCTCGCGCACCACGATGATCACGTCTTCACGAAGTTCTATCATGGTTCTCCTGCGGGCCTGGTCACGCGGGCCGTTGTTTAAGGCTTGCCGCTCAACTCTTGAATCGTGTGAACGAACTCGTTCACGTCGCGAAATTGACGATAAACCGACGCGAAGCGCACGTAAGCCACCGGGTCGAGCTTGTTGAGCTGGCGCATGACCAACTCCCCGATGGCGGTGGCGGGCACTTCGCGGTCGTATGCGTTGCCCAACTGCTCGATAATTTCCTCGACAGTGTGCTCGATCTGCTCGGCGCTCACGGGGCGCTTCTCGCACGCCTTCTGAATGCCGACGGTCAGCTTGCGGCGGTCGAATTC
>JAOACV010000575.1 GCA_026417675.1 Verrucomicrobiia bacterium | reverse complement strand
GTTGGCACCAGCGCGAGTGAGAGTCTGATATAACGCAAGCCCGGCAAGACGATGGCGACTTCGAGCGAGACTTCCGTCACCAACCTGCTGGCGCGCGCGCGCGGCGGCGACGAGCGCGACGTGAACCGCCTGTTCGAGCGTTGCCGCGCTTACCTGCGCTTGGTGGCTCAGGCGCAGGTCGAGAGCTGGCTGCGCGCCAAGGTGGACCCTTCCGATATTGTCCAGCAAACGCTCGTCGAGGCGCACCGCGACTTCGCGCGGTTCCGAGGGACCAACGAAGCGGAGTGGATGGCCTGGCTGCGGCGCATTCTCCAGCGCAACGCCGCCGATTTCGTGCGCCGTTATCGCGGCACCGACAAACGCCAGCAGCGACTCGAAGTTCCGCTCGCCCCGCCCCCGGATGCGTCGTCATCGGCTCGTCCGCCGGACCCCGCCGCGCCGGGGCCGACCCCGAGCGAGGAGGTGATGCAACTGGAGCGCGAACTGATAGTGGCCGACGCGCTGATGCGGCTGGACCCAGACCATCAAGAAGTCATCGTGTTGCGCAACCTAGAACGGCTGCCCTTTGACGAGGTCGCACGGCGCATGGGCCGCACGCGTCCCGCCGTGCAGATGCTTTGGATGCGCGCCGTGCGGAAGTTGCAGCAGGAGGTGGAACGTGCCGGCTGAAGCCATGAGCATGCCTGACGATCCAACACTGCCGCCCGATCCGCTGATGGCGGCACTGGACAGCTACATGGCCGCGTTGCAGTCGGGCCGGAGGCCAGATCGGCAGCATCTGCTGGCGCGACATCCCGAACTGGCACCGGTGCTCGACGCTTTGGAAGCGCTGGAACGGATGGCACCCGCCTCCAACGCGGACCCTGACGCGGAAACGGTGACGTTTCCGTCTTCGCATGGCTCGCCGGCCGCGCGGGAGTCTTCCACAACGGAGTTTGGACGTTACGAGCTGCTCGAAGAGATTGGCCGCGGCGGGATGGGCGTGGTGTATCGGGCGCGGCAAAAGAACCTGGATCGCATCGTGGCCATCAAGGTTGTTCTCGCCGGCCATCTGGCGTCGCCGGAGGAGTTGCGCCGGTTCGAGACGGAGGCGCGCGCGGCGGCACGGTTGCAGCATCCGCATATCGTGCGGGTTTACGACGCGGGCCAAGTCCACGGCCAGCATTACTTTGCGATGGAATACGTCGCGGGCAGCAGTTTGGCGGAACTGGCGCGCCGCGGGCCGCTGGAAGCAGAAACGGCGGCGCGGTTGATGAGCACGGTGGCGCGCGCGGTGGACCATTTGCATCGGCAGGGAATCGTGCATCGCGATCTGAAACCGTCAAACATCCTGCTCGACGAGAAGGGCCAACCCTTCGTCACCGACTTTGGCCTGGCCAAGCTGATGGAATCGCAGACCCAGTTCACCCAGAGCGGCGTCATCGCCGGCACGCCGAGCTACATGGCGCCAGAGCAGGCCGCCGGCCAGATCGCGCGCATCGGGCCGCTGAGCGACGTCTATAGCCTCGGCGCGATCCTATACGAACTGCTGGCGGGCCGTCCCCCGTTTCGCGAAGCCTCTCCGCTCGACACGCTGGTGCGCGTGCTGGAGAGCGAGCCGTCCTCGATCCGCAACCTCAACCCGCGCGTGCCGCGCGAACTGGAACGGATCTGCTATCGCTGTCTGGAGAAAACGCCCGAGGCCCGCTACCCGTCCGCGGCGGCGCTCGCCGACGACCTAGACCGCTTCCTGAGGGGCGAAGTGGTCGAGGCGCAGCCGCCGGGCGCGTGGCAGAGCGTGCGTCGCTGGGCGCGCCGTCAGCCGGCGCTCGCGTCACGGCTCGGCGGTCTGGCGGTTTGCGCGGCTGTGGCCCAGGCAAACTACCACCTGACGCACCCCGTCAGCCTCGGCCTGCACCTTGGCATCATGGGCATCATCGCCCTGTGGGCGCTGGTGTCGGTGGGCTGTCAGTGGCTGCTGAACCGCCAATGTCACGCGCAACTGACGCGCGTTGCCTGGGCGGCGGCCGACGTGCTGCTGCTGACGGCGATTGTGCGCGTGGACGACGCGCTACTCAGCCCGTTGGTCATCGGTTACCCGTTCCTGATCGCAGCGTCCGGCCTGTGGTTTCAAGAACGGCTGGTGTGGGTCACCACCGCGCTGTCGGTGGCGGCGTATGCGAGTCTGTTGCTGGACGCGTATCGGCGTGGCGTTCCGTTGATGTTCGTCAACTGGCACGTGATCTTCGTAATCGTGCTGGCCGTGCTGGGGTTCGTCGTGGCCCATCAAGTGTATCGCGTCCGCGCGCTGAGCCGCTACTACGAGCGGCGCCCGTTGCCGTAACCGTCCAAACCGCGGCCGTAGATGATCTCCCAACCGCCGTCCTCGCGCACGCTGTCGGAGGGGCCGGACTTTTTCGAGGCAACCAGTATCGGCGCCCTGTTCATGGATTTTCCCTGGTTCTTGCTGGTTCGCCGCGCCGGGAGACCAGCGCGTAGCGCAGCACGGCAGCGAGCCACTGTAACTCGGCGTCGCTGCGGCCCGCGAGGAAGCCCGTTTTTCGGCCGTCCTTGCGCTGAATCTGCAATTCGAGGACGGGCACGCGATTGATCTCCATGCCGCTGGGGCCTGCGG
>JAOACV010000574.1 GCA_026417675.1 Verrucomicrobiia bacterium | reverse complement strand
TGTATAAGAGACAGGGGTTGCGCAGTGCAACATCACCTACAACGCCCAAGCGGGGCTGAATCTCTCCGGTTGCCACGACATCATCGTCAACGCCAACCAGTTCGAGGAGAACCTTGACGCGCTCGTCTGCACCAACGGTTTCAATCTCACCATGAGCGGGAACAATGTGGACGACCACCTGCGCCACGGCGTAGTGATCGAGAACACCTACGGGTCGGTGCTCTCCGGCAACATGATCGAGGAATGCAACGGCACCGCCATTATCCTCGACCGCGACTGCTACGGTATTACCATCAGCGCCAACGTCATCGCCCATCATCTCGGCGGCGGCGTGGACCTGCGCGACGCCTGGGGCTGCGCCGTGTCGGCCAACACCTTCACGTTGGTGCACACCAACTCCATCGCCGTCGGCCCCGACAGCGGCCGCATCACCATCACGGGCAACAATTTTTGCAACAGCTACGTTGGCGGCAAGGATCGCCGGCTCAAGGACAGCCCGCAGCCGATGAGCCGCGACGCCGGCACAGGCGTGTTCTTGAAAGCCACCACCGATGTGGTTGTGTCCGGCAACACCTTCAGCGGCCTCGACGGTCCGGCCGTTTGGACCGAAGGCGAATGCCGCCGGCTGCTTATCTCCAACAACATCGTGACCGACGTGGGGCGGCGGCAGACGGAGAAGAAACCCGCGATTGACATCGGCGAGGCCAAGGAAAGCGTCGTGAAAGACAACATCGTCTCCGAGCCAAGAACGCCGTAGTCAAGGCCGGACGCAGACAATCAGCGTTCCAGCAACGCTCGCATTCCCTCCATCAGCACCTGCTCCACTCGCGGGGCCACCTGGGAGACCTGGGTGGTTTCGTAGCCGCCTTGAGAGTAGGCGATCTCGGTGCCGATGTAGCCGCAGCCGTCGTCGCCGTAAGCGGCCACGCAGACGGTCGCGTCGGGGCGCATCTGTTGGGCGGCGAGTTGATACTCGACGAAGAGTTCGCCCGGCATGTGGAGAACGCGGACGGAGCCGAGCCGCAAACAACTGAGATCAATCCGATGGCCGGCCTTGCAGCGGCGCGCCCACACAAGCTGCCGCGCCGCCCGCGCACGGTCGTGGAATTTGGCCGACGTGTCGGCGAGCGTCTTCAGGGCGGGGGCTTCATCGCTCAGTTCCTCGCGCAACGGCAGCGCGACGGGACGCACGCGCCACTCGACGTCCCCGGCGCGCAACGGCGACTTGCGCGCGGTTTTCCACGCCACCTCCATGCCCCGCGCCAGCCGCCGCGCGAGCACGGGACGGTTTTCGGGCGAGCCGTCGTTATATTTGCCGGCGGTGACGTTGCCGCCGGCGCCGTTGAAGTGGATGTGCGGGACGCCGGGCAGCGCCGCCTCGCGCAGCGAGCGGGCGATGCCGACGGTATCGGCGCTAACGCCGCCTCGACCGTAGTAGCTCATCGGATGGACGGCGTAGTAGCTGAGCGCCGCGCGCGGCTGGTCGTTCTCCCAGAAGCTCACGACCCGCACGAAAGGATCAATGATGCCCTCCGGCTCGGCGCGAACCTTCGGGTCGCGGCAGGCGCTCATGCGGACATGCTTCACCTTGCCGTCGGGACCGAGCACGCGCCGGTTCGATGCGAACTGCTCGACCTTCCCCTGGCCGACACCGATGTGCGTCACCGTTGTCGCCTGCGCTATCGCCTTGCGCGCGGCCCGCGCCGCGCGCGCGATGGCCTCGCGGGCGAAAGGGACGTTGGAGAACTTGTTGGTCAGGCCGCGCGCGGGCAGCAACTCCTCGGTCGAGAAGTCACAGCCGGGCGCGTCGTGTTGATGGACGGTGTGAACCGCGACACGCTCGACGGTGGTGCCGGCGGCGTCGGCGAGCGCCGCGCGCCAGGCGTCGTAGCCGGCGTTGCTGTTGGCCACCCAGTCCACCGCGCAGAGCACGATCGGCTTCTGCCCGGACGCCAGCAGCACCACGCCGCGCGCGGTCAGCGGGTCCACGATGGTCAGCGCGTTGGAGACACTGCCATGACACAACGGTGATCCGATCGGTGGCGTGACATCCGCTTGGAAGGCGGCGATGCGGAGGTCAGCGGCAGCAACGCCCGGCGAGAGACAAACGCACAGCCAGACGCAAGCGCCGACGCCAGCAGGCGCGTTCCGGAGACGGCGCAAGGCGCGTGACAGCGGGCCGTGGGCACTCATACGCCACATCGCGCCGCGAAGTGGCGCGCGTGTCAATGCAAATCCCGCCTGTTGCGCGCCGCGACGGGTCTATCCTGTTGGCACGATCCTCCACCGGCAGGCCGCGGTCGCGGGGAAGCGTCAGATCACAACCTGTTCCCGGCGGCGGGGGAAACGCGGGCGCAGGCTCGCGATGTGATGTCGCAGGACCAGAGAGCGTTTGCGCCTGGCAAACACGAAGTGCTCCACGCGCATGTTACAGAACAGAACATGCGGATAGACGGTGTCATAGAGGTCGGTCACAAAATAGGCGCGGGGCGCGAGCCGCTCGCTCAGCAGGGTGAAGAGCGCGGCATAAACGCCGACGGCGACCTGGCTACAGGTGGCGTTGGCGCCGGGGACCGCGTTGTTGGGAAGACTGTGCAAGTAGTAAACCCACTGGC
>JAOACV010000573.1 GCA_026417675.1 Verrucomicrobiia bacterium | reverse complement strand
CGGTAGTTGTTCTTGTCGGTGCGCACACGCGTGAGCTGCCAGTCGAGCGCGCCGGGCTTGCGGTTTTCGTCGCGGACGAGTGTGGATTGCGCGGCGTCGAGCGCACCGGAGCAGGCGAGGAGCAAGGAGAGCAGAAGGCTTGTTCTCATGATGGGGTGAATTTGACTACCGAACAAAAAAAGGCTCAAGAGAAAAACGGCGCGCTTGCTGCGTCTCAGCGATACGTGAAGTTCGCGGTCTTGTTGGTGCGGGTGATGAACTCGTCTGCATTTGCGGCGGTCAGCTTGGTGGGGCCGATCATGATGTTCTCAAAGACGAGGTTTTCGATGGCCCCGGTTTCCGTGCCGTTGCCATCAATCAAGCTCTTCATGCGCGGCGCGGAGGGCATCGTCCAGTTGCGGAACGTGACGCCATGGATGCCGCCGCGGCCCTCGTTGTATTTGCCGCCTTGCTTGATCTTCATGCCAAACAGTTGCAGCGGTGGTTCTTCGAAGCGGAGGTTCTCGATGACCACGCCCGGCCCGGTCCTGCCGCCGCAGAAGTTGCGTGATGCCACGACGGCGTTGTTGATGAACTTGTAGCGGCCCGGCATCTCGTGACGGTCGAAACGGATGATGTCCATGCCGGAGACGCACGCGTCCGTGACGGGCTGGCGCAGGTTCCAACTGAGCTGGACGGCCGCGCCGGTCGGTTGCATCCAGACGACACTGTCGGTCACCGTCATGCGGCTCGAGTAGAGCTTGATCACGTCGTCGTTAACCTTGAAGAAGCAGCGCTTCACGGTGGAGCCGTTCCCTACGAACACGCCGTCAGTGTTCTGGTGCCAGCTGAAAAATTTGACGTTCTCCACCCTCGTCTTCACAGCCGACTCCAGGCACGCTTTGGGGCTGTCGGTGAGCGTGATACCTTCAACCGTCAGTTCGCCTCTGGCGCTCGGCGGCACGTCAATCAAGTGGTGGCTCCAGTCGTTGGTGTAGTGGGGGAACGCGATGCCGGACAGGATTCCGCGCCCGCGAAACGCCACCTTTACGCCCGGCCTGGCCTTGAAAAGTCCTTTCACATATGCGCCCCCGGCCAGATAAACCGTTGTGTCGCTGGTCAGCTCTGCGCCAGCCTTTCCGAGGTCATGCAGCCCCGGTCCGAAGTAAAGGACGCCGTGCGCCTGAGCCGACGGGACCTCTCTCTCTGGCGGGTCTGCAAAGATGAACAGCGGATGCTTCGCTTTTCCCGGCACCTCCACGTAGAACTGTCCGGGCTTCTCAAGCGCCAGCGTGATCTGGTTCCCATTGGCCGTCGCCCTCAGACCGCTGGAAAGCGGACGCACGACCGCCGTGGCCGCGGTTGCGCCACCGAGCAGGTGGATATGAACCATGACGCGGCCTTGGAATGAAAACGACGTGAAATGGTTCGCCGCTGTCATTTTCTCCAGATGATAGGCGTCCAGGTCCCCGTGGTTATCGCTCTGGTAAACGTAGGAGAGAAATTGCCTGCCGCCTTGCTCGACAATTACCTCGTAATGCCGGGACTGGTAAGTGTTGTTCGGGAGCGGCGGATAGACGGCGACGTGCGGTTCATCGCCGGCAACAATCCGTGTCGCGGCAGCAGCGATCGAAAGGCCGAGGTTCGCGAGGTGCCACTTCATTGCGTCGGCTTTCACCGCGGTCCCATGCACACCACACGGCCGTTCGCGAGCGAAAGGAACAGCATGCCGTGGGCCGCGGCAAGACTGTCCCATGCCGGCGGGGCATCGAGCTTATAGTCGGCGAGCTTCTCGCCGGTGGACGCCGACGCGACCCACAGGACGCCGCCCATGCGGCCTTCGTAGGCTTTGGCGAGATCGTCCTCCGGAAAGGCGACCGGCGTTCCTGCGACGAAGAGAACGTCGCCGGCCAGCGCGAGCGCCTTGCCGGTAAGCGGGATGGCGCTGCTCCAGAGCTTCGTCGAAGAGGTGATCGGTGCCGCGTTGGCCAGCCGCTTGGCCTTCCTGGCGCGCTTGCCCGCCTGTGCCGTCGCCTTGCCGGCGTCGGCCGAAGACGACGGCTTGCCGCCGAAAATTCCCGCGTAGAGCGTGTAGCCGCCCTCGCGCGGATCAAAGGACTGCGTGCGGCCCGGCTGGTAGCCGCGCACCTCGTAGAAACGGTCGCCGTCCATGACGAGAATGTCGCCATGCGCGCCGCCGAAGCCGGTGGGGATGTCGTAACGCAGCGCGGTGTCAATGGTCCAGAACGACCGGTGGTGCGGAATGGTCTCCAGGAAACCGTGCGAGGTGATCAGGTGCGGCTGCTGCACGTCCTGCGGCGGCACCGGCGTCAGATCGCGCTGGAACGCTTGGTGCCGCAGATAGAGCAGCTTGTCGTCGGTGAGGAAAATGTCGCCCTTGAACCCCTCAAGGCGCATGCCGCGCACAACCCCGCGGCTCTCGATGGGGAAACCGTCCGCGCCATACGGGCCATACATGTGCCGCTGATGAACGACCCTGCCCGTGCGCGGCTCCAGCGCGAACAGAAAGATGCCGCCGTCAAGAAACGAGTTCCGCCCCGCCGCGAAATACGCCAGCCCGTCGCGAATGAGCACGCTGCCGCAGACCGGCCACGCGGACTCCAGTTGCCCATAGGC
>JAOACV010000572.1 GCA_026417675.1 Verrucomicrobiia bacterium | reverse complement strand
GGTCGGCAATATCGAGCCGCCTCAGTTCCAAGGCTTCTCCGGCGGCGTCAAGAGCGCGGCGATCGGCCTGGCCGGGCGCGAGACGATCAGTCGCAACCACGCCCTGATGATCGAGCCATGCGCTAGCTTCGGACGGTTCGAGGACAACCCAGCCCGGCAGGATGTCGAGGAAATCGGCCGCATCATCGGCGTGCATTTCGCCCTCAACGCCGTGTTGAACGAAAACAAGGAGATCGTCGGCGCGCTCGCCGGGAGGCCTGGCGCGGTCATGCGCGCGGGCATCCCGCTTGTGCGCCGCTTGTATGAAGTGCGCGTGCCGGCGCCGTTTGATCTGGTCATTGCGTCCCCCGGCGGGCATCCGAAGGACATCAATCTCTATCAGGCGCAGAAGGCGCTCGCCCACGCGAGCCTTGTCACCAAAACTGGCGGCACGGTGGTGCTCGTGGCAGCGTGTCCCGAAGGCACGGGCAGCCACAGTTACGAGCGATGGATGGAAGGCGTGACTTCATTCGACGAGGTGTCTGAGAGGTTTCGGCGCGAGGAGTTTCGCATCGGTCCCCACAAGGCGTTTCAGATCGCGCGCGACGCCGCCCGCGTCCGGGCGTGGCTGGTCTCCGAAATGGCGCCCGACTTTGTTCGCCGGTTGTTGCTGACGCCCGCAACCAGCTTGCAGGAGGCCGTTGCCACAACGCTGCGCGATCTCAGCCCGGGTGCGCGCGTCGGCATCATGCCTTGGGCTAACGCGACGATGCCGGCGCTGCCAAACGATCCGAGTTGATGTGCCGCCAGTCTCGACAACTCTCGCCACCTGCGGCACTATCCCGCTCGCCCTTCAAAGCCATGAATGCGAAACGATTCAGAACCGCCATCGTTGCCACAATGTGGCTATCGGGAATGGTCGCCGCGCTCGCCGTCGTGCAGCCCCCCGCGCCGAGGGCCGTGCCGGCGACGCCCGAACAGGAGCGCGCGATGCGGCAGTTGCTGGACGGGCCGCTGCTGTTTGTGAAGCGGCACTCCTACACCGGCATCCACATCTACGACACCTTTTACAAATGGCCGCCGGGCGGCGGCGGAATCTACATCGTTGAGAATCCCTCGGCGCCGCGCGACCAGTGGCGCATTCGCCCGGTCATTGACGAGACCACGCCGGGCACGCTCGGTCACGGCGTTTACACCCACCCGGAGCTGTCATGGGACGCGAAAAAGCTGCTGTTCTGTTTCAAGGGCGAGCCGAACGGCAGCACGAGCATTTACGAGATCAACGTGGACGGCACCGGTCTGCGGCGCGTGAGCGATCCGACGCCGACGTGCGATCGCTATAAGGGTTCGCAAGGCGGCCAGCACGACATTGCGCCGGCATATCTGCCCGACGGTCGGATTGTCTTTCTCTCGACCCGCCCCAGCGGTCTGGTGCCTTGCGCCAACAAGGGCGTCAGCATCCTCCACGTCATGAACAGCGACGGCAGCGATATTCATCCGATCTCGGTCAACAATGTCAACGAGTTCGACCCCAGTGTCCTGCCCGACGGGCGCATCCTGTTCGGGCGATGGGAATACGTGGACAAGAACGCGCTGACCATCCAGTCGCTGTGGACGGTGAATCCCGACGGCACGCAGGAGACCGCGTTGTTCGCCAACAACATGGTCCTGCCTGAGGCGATCCTAGACGCCCGCCCCGTTCCCGGCTCCCATCTCATCGTCGCCACGCTCGCCAAACACAACTCCACGCCGCGCGGCACGGTCGCGTTTATTGACCCGCATCGCGGCAAGAACGGTTCGCAAGCGATCACCAATCTGGAATATCCCGACGACCCGACGTTCGACCGCGGCGATTCCTGCGAGCCGTGGGCGCTGAATGATGACGTCGTGGTCTTCAGCGGCCGGCCCGCAGGCCAAAAACGCAACGTCATCGAGATGATGGACCGCGCCGGCCATCGCTTCACATTGCTGTCGGATCCGGCGATTTGCTTGCACTCGCCAATGCTGGTCAAACCGCGACCTGTGCCGACCGTGCTGCCCGACACGATTGACCGCAAGGCGACGACCGGCAGGTTCTTTGTGCAGGACATCTACCGCGGCCTGCCGGGTGTCAAGCGCGGCGATGTGAAATGGCTGCGTGTGATCGAGGAAACCTCGCGCGTCAGCCCCACGCCCGGCGGCAAGCAGCCCTACAACCAGACCTTCCTCGTCAGCGCGGCGCTCGCCTTCAGCGTGAAAAACTACCTCGGCATGGTGCCGGTGGACGAAGACGGCTCGGCTTACTTCGAGGTGCCGGCGGGGCGGGCGGTCTATTTTCAAGCGCTCGACGCCGACCGACGGCTGGTGCAAAGCATGCGGACCTTCGTGCAGGCCGCGCCGGGGACCACGCGCTCCTGCATCGGCTGTCACGAGAACAAATCCGACGCCGCAGTCAACAGCGGCTTGCGTCCGGCACTCGCCCGCGCGCCCAGCCAGCTCCGGCCCGAATCCTGGGGCAGCGGTTACGTGGACTATCCCTCGATGGTGCAGCCTGTGCTCGACAAGTATTGCGTCGGCTGCCACAACGAGACACGCCAACTCGACCTGCGCGGTGGTCGTCCCTTGATCGGCTGGAGCACCCAGATGGCCGGCCACTGGCCC
>JAOACV010000571.1 GCA_026417675.1 Verrucomicrobiia bacterium | reverse complement strand
CACGCCGAATGAGGGATTGTCGGCGCAGCATCTCAGCGAGTTCCAGCGCAGCGGCATCGAGGCGGTGTTGCTGGCGGAAGACCGGTCGGGACAGCAGACGTTCCAGCCGCGGGTGCGGGTGATCGAGATCAGCAAACTGGCCGAGGAGGCCAGCGGCGAAGGCGTGAGCGTGCCGTTGGAATCGTTGGGCGGCGCGAATCTGGTGTTCGTGGACGAGGGCCACAAGGGCACGGGCAGCGAAGCGCAGACGTGGAAACGGCGGCAACAAGCGCTGGGCAGGGACGGATTCATTTGGGAATACAGCGCCACGTTCGCGCAGGCCATTGGCGCGGCCGGCAAGAAGGAGCAACCGAAGTTGTTAAAAGATTACGGCAAGTCCATTCTCATGGACTACTCGTATCGGCACTTCTACCACGACGGCTACGGCAAGGATTTTCAGGTGTTGAATCTGTCGCGGGCGCACGAAACTCAGGCGCATGACCTTCTGCTGGGCGGGCTGTTGGCCTTCTATCAGCAATACCATTTGTTCCACAAAAACGCCGACGCCTACCGGCCCTACAACCTGGAGAAGCCGCTGTGGGTGTTCCTCGGCTCCAGCGTGAAAGCCATCTACACCCGCGACGGGTGCAGCCGCAGCGACGTGGCGCAGGTGGTGGCGTTCCTGCGACGGTTTCTGGAAGACCCGACATGGGCAACGAAGACGATCCGCGCTTTTCTGAAGGGCGAGAGCGGCTTTCAAGACGCGCAGACGCGAAGCGACCTGTTCAACCCGCTGCTGGAGGAACTGGCAGGGCGCGACGCGGAGCGGCTCTACCGGGAAATCTGCCAGAAGTTATTCCACGGCACCGGCGGGCTGGAGGTGTGGGAGATCAAGAACGCCGAGGGCGAGCTGGCGCTTCGGGTTTCAACCTCGTCCGGCAAGGAAAACCCTTACTTTGCCGTCATCAACATCGGCGACGTGAGCGCCTTCAAAAAGCACTTGGAGGAGACTCTCAAGCTCGACGTGCGCGAGGACAAGTTTGCCGGATCGTTGTTTGGGGAGATTGACCGGCCCGACTCGTCGGTCAACGTGCTGGTCGGCGCGAAGAAGTTCATCGAGGGCTGGTCGAGTTGGCGCGTATCCGCAATGGGGTTGCTCAACATCGGCCGGGGCGAAGGCCCGCAGGTGATTCAATTGTTCGGGCGCGGCGTGCGGTTGAAAGGCCGGAACTGGACGCTGAAACGGAGCGCGATGCTGCCGCCGCCGCACCCGGCGGGACTGAAGAACTTGGAGACGCTTTTCATTTTCGGCTGGAACGCCGAGTATTTGCAGGCGTTCCGAGAGATGATCGCCGCCGAGGAGATTCAGGAGGAATTGGAGTTGTGGGGTTCGTTGTTGAAGCCGCAACCGCCGCTGCCAATTCCAGTTCCCCGCAACGGCTACCGCGTGGAGACGGAGACATGGACATTCCAAGCGGGGGCGCTGGGCGTGGTCGTGGACCTGACGCCGCAGGTCACGTCCATCGCCGGGGAGAACGTCGCAGCCGGTCAGTTGGGGCGCGGCAGGGAGATTGACTTCCGCGAAACGGCGGAAGCCGGCGTCTTGGATTTTGATGCGTTGTATGCGGACCTTCTGGAATACAAAGCTCTGCGAGGTTACCACCATCTGCTGGTGCAACGGGAGGCGCTGCCGCTGCTGCTGGCAAACAATCACCTGCGCATGTCTGAAGCGGACGCCAGCGATCCGGCGCGATTGCAGGAGGGCGCCAGCCGGTTACTGCGGAGTTGCCTCGACAAGTTCTACACCCTGAAAGAACGACAAGCCGAAAGCGCCCAGCTTGCGCCTCAACCGTTGGTCGTGCGGGAACGCGCCGTGGAAAGATACCGGGTGCGGGCGCCTGTGCCGATCCTGGCGGAGATCAAGAAACTCCTGAGGGAACGCCGGCGCTACGACGCCGACGGAGGGAAGCCGCTGCCCCGGCTGCACATTGACAAGAGCCTCTGCAATCCGCTGCTGCTCAATCCCGCAGATTTTGACTTGGAAGATGTCTCGGTCAGTCCGCCAGGACTCGGCCAGAACGAGCGTGAGTTCGTTAAAGACCTTCGCGCGTTTTGGACGGCTCACCAGCACGAAGAACCTTACTGCCATCTCGAAATCTACCTGCTCCGCAACTTGCCGAAGGTCGGCGTCGGTTTCTTTGTTCACAGCGGTTTCTATCCGGACTTCATTCTCTGGGCGCGCGACCAGCGCACGCGGATAACGCACGTCCGCTTCCTGGACCCGCACGGCCTGCATCATGGCGGCTTGACGGGCAATGCCAACCGTTTTGAGGCGTTCCGCCAGTTGGAGGCGGTCAGCCGACAGCCGGACTTTCAGCGCGCACGAATCAAGCTGGATGGATTTCTTCTGGTGGCTACAAGTCTGGATCAGATCGTGGATCGGGGCGCCCGAGACTGGGCCGAGTTGGAGAGGGATTTCCCATTGATCAGGCAGGAGGGCGACTATCTGCGGAAAATCCTGACCTTTTCGCAGTTCTGAACCTTCCCAAGCCGGCATCGGCGTGAAGGAATGGCGTCGTTCGACCGACCAACACCTCGCGTATGGTGCGCCTCAAGACGGGTCCACGGCTTCGCGGCAGTTGACGACGCTGAC
>JAOACV010000570.1 GCA_026417675.1 Verrucomicrobiia bacterium | reverse complement strand
CACTACGAGATGGCGCGGCGCGCTTTGGAGGCGGGCAAACACGTGCTCGTCGAGAAACCCTTCACCATGCGGGTGGATCACGCCGAGGAACTGTGCGCTCTCGCCGAGAAGAAAGGTCTCGTGCTGATGGTGGACCACGTGTTCATCTATAGCCCGCCCGTGCAGAAGATGAAGGAAATCGTGGACAGCGGACGGCTCGGCCAGCTCTTCTTCATAGACAGTGTTCGCATCAATCTCGGCCTGTTCCAGCACGACGTGAACGTCGTCTGGGACCTCGCCCCGCACGACCTGTCCATCGTGGACCATCTCGTGGGGCGGCTGCCGCGTAGTCTGTCGGCGTTCGGCGACAGCCACGCCGGCAACGACATTGAGGACGTCGCCTACCTCAACCTCGACTACGGCGACGGGCTTATCGCCAACTTCCACGTCAACTGGCTGTCCCCCGTCAAGGTCCGCAGCATGATTTTCGGCGGCAGCGAACAGAGCCTCATTTACAACGACCTCGACCTCAACGAACGTGTGAAGGTCTATAACCGCGGCATCACCGTCGCCAAGACGCAGGAGGAACGGCGGCAGGTCCTCATCAGCTACCGTTCCGGCGACGTGTGGGCGCCCAACATCCCGAACACCGAGGCGTTGGCGCAAATGGCCGCGCACTTCATCGAGTGCGTCGCCCACGGCAAGCGCCCGCTCACCGACGGCCAGGCCGGCCTGCGCATCGTGCGCATCCTTGAGGCCGCCCAGCGCAGCATCAAGACCCAGGGAACCCGCGTGACGCTATGAACCCCGTGCCTGAATTCTCCCGCATTGCCCCCGACGTAAAGCTTGGCGAGGGCGTCCAGATTTACGGTTTCGTCAACCTCTACGGCTGCAAGATCGGCGATGGCAGCCGTATCGGGACGTTCGTCGAAATCCAACGCGGGGCCGTCGTCGGCCGACGATGCAAGATTTCCAGCCACACGTTCATCTGTGAGGGCGTCACCATCGAGGACGAGTGTTTCATTGGCCACCATGTCGTCTTCATCAACGACCGTTACCCTGCCGCGGTCAACGCCGACGGCGCTTTGCAGACGGCGGCGGATTGGAAATGCATCCCTACGCGCGTTTGCCGCCGCGCCTCCATTGGCAGCGGCGCGGTCATCCTCTGCGGCGTCACCATCGGCGAAGGCGCGATCGTTGGCGCGGGCGCCGTGGTGACCAAGGACGTGCCGCCGCACACCGTCGTCGCCGGCAACCCGGCGCGCGTGCTCAAGAAACGGACGCCTAACGCATGAACCTCAAAGGCAAGACAGTTCTTATTACTGGCGGTTGTGGGCTGATCGGCTCAACAACTGCCGACCGGCTCATCCGCGACGAGCGCGTCGGCAGGATCGTCATCATTGACAACCTCTACCGAGGCACGCTGGCGAACATCGCGTGGGCGCGCGCGCACGGCAACGTAGAACTGGTTCGGAAAGACATTCGTAATTTTCGTGACATCCGGCCACACTTCGACGGCGTGGACGCGGTGTTTCACATGGCCGCCATCCGCATTACCGCTTGTGCTGTCGAGCCGCGTGAGTGTTTGGAGGTGATGATTGACGGCACCTACAACGTGGTCCAAGCGTGCGTCGAGGCGAAGGTGCCGCGGTTGGTCGCGGCCAGCACCGCGTCGGTCTATGGCCTAGCGGACGAGTTCCCAACCCGCGAGACCCATCATACCTATAACAACCGCACATGGTATGGCGCGGCGAAAATGGCCAACGAGGGTCTTTATCGCTCGTTCAACGATATGTTCGGACTGCCCTACGTGGCGTTGCGATACTTCAATGTCTATGGCCCGCGCATGGACGTGCATGGCAAATACACCGAGGTGTTGATCCGCTGGCTGGAATGTCTTGACAGAGGCGAGCGGCCGAAAATATTCGGCGATGGCAGCACGACAGTGGACTGGATTTTCACCGAGGACATCGCTTGTGCAAATATCCTCGCTGCCAAGAGCGGCGTGGTGGACGAGGTCTTCAACATCGCATCGGGCAGGGAAGTGAGCCTTCTCGAAACGTTGCGCACGCTTTTGGAAGTCACCGGGCACACTGACATTCAGCCGGAGTTCGTGGAGGAGCGCAAAGTCAACCCCGTTCGTCGCCGGCTGGCCGACATCAGCAAAGCAAAAGGGCTTTTGGGTTGGGAGCCTAGGGTCGCCTTGGAAGAGGGTCTTCGTCGCTTGGTGGCGTGGCGCAACGAGGTGATAAAGGAGACCAGCTACGCAGATTATGCAGGCAAGTTTTGACCCTAGGAAAGCAATGAAAACGCGGCCCTGACGTCTTGTCCCGGTGCCTCTTGTGGC
Source organism: Verrucomicrobiia bacterium (assembly GCA_026417675.1). Classification (GTDB taxonomy): domain Bacteria; phylum Verrucomicrobiota; class Verrucomicrobiia; order CAIQCK01; family CAIQCK01; genus JAOACV01. The sequence goes on along the minus strand of JAOACV010000570.1, from coordinate 306 downwards.
TCGATCAAATCATGATACCGATAACTAAACCTGTCATGGGTCGCGAGGAAGCGGAGGCTGTCAACGCGGTCATCGCCAGCGGCTGGCTGACGCAGGGGCCGCGCGTGGCGGAGTTCGAGAAGGTCGTCGCCGGCTATGTCGGCGCGGCCCACGCGGTGGCGTGCAGCAGTTGCACCACGGCGCTGCACATGGCGCTGTTGACGCTCGGCGTCGGCCCCGGCGACGAGGTCATCGTGCCCTCGCTGAGCTTCATCGCCTCCGCCAACGCCATCCGCCACACCGGGGCGCGACCCGAGTTTGCGGAGG
>JAOACV010000056.1 GCA_026417675.1 Verrucomicrobiia bacterium | reverse complement strand
TTGGTCGTAGTGGCGGGCGACCCAGCCGTCGGCGACGTGGACGAGCAGCAGCTCCGCGCCGTGGAATTTCGCAAGTTTGGCGATGTGGGCCAGCAGGTTCTTGTCGGCCTCGCCGTTGTCCAACGCCACCAGGATTTTTCGATACACGCTCATGGTTCAACTCAGTAATTTCGTCAGCCAGCTGGTCACGCCAAAGAAATCCAGCAGATACTTCACGTTCAGGATCACGATCAGGCCGGCCACGAACCACGCCAGCGCCTTGAGCCACCAAGGATTGGCGAACTCGCCCATCTTGGCGCGCTCGCTGGTGAACTGCACGAGCGGGATGACGGCGAACGGGAGCTGGAGGCTGAGGATGACCTGGCTGAGCACGAGCAGCTTGGTCGCGCCGCTGTCGCCGTAGATCGCGATGGAGATAACCGCCGGCAGAATGGCGGTCACCCGCGTCAACAGCCGGCTCACCCACGGACGCAGGCGGAGATTGAAGAAACCCTCCATGACGATCTGGCCGGCGAGCGTGCCGGTCAGGGTCGAGTTCTGCCCGGATGCGAGCAGTGCCAGCGCGAAGACGGTGCTGGCGACGCCGACGCCGAGGATCGGGGAAAGCATCCGGTAGGCGTCCTGAAGCTCGGCGATTTCGTGATGACCCGTTCGATGAAACGTGGCCGCGGCAACGATGAGGATGGCGGAGTTGATGAACAGCGCGCCCATCAGCGCGACGGTCGAGTCAATCGTGGCGAACCGAATGGCCTCGCGTTTGCCATCGGGCGTGCGCTCAAACTTGCGGGTCTGGACGATGGAGGAGTGCAGGTAAAGGTTGTGGGGCATGACCGTGGCGCCGATGATGCCGATGGCGAGGTAGAGCATTTCATGGTTGCGGAGAATCTCCAGGCGCGGCACGTAGCCGCCGAGCACGGCCACCAGATCGGGTTTCGAGAAGATCATCTCGGCCACCAAACAGCCGCCGATGGTCAGCACCAGCCCCACCACGATCGCTTCGAGCCGGCGAAAGCCCTTGTTCTCCAGATACATCACAGCGAACACGTCCGCCACGGTGATACACACGCCCCAGATCAACGGCAGGCCAAAGAGCAAATTGAGCGCGATGGCCGAGCCGAGCACCTCGGCCAGGTCGCACGCGGCGATGGCCAGTTCGCACACGACCCAGAGGCCGACGGCGACCGGCTTTGTGTAATGGTCTCGGCACGCCTGCGCGAGGTCGCGGCCGGTGACGATGCCAAGCTTGGCCGCGAGCGACTGGAGCAGGATGGCCATGAGGTTGGAGAGCATGATGACGCTCAGCAGCGTGTAGCCGAACGCCGAGCCGCCCGCGATGTCGGTGGCCCAGTTGCCAGGGTCCATGTAACCGACCGCCACCAGCGCGCCCGGCCCCGCATAGGCCCACAGCTTGCGCCAGAATCCAAGATCCCGCGGCACCGGAATGCTGCCGTGCACCTCCGGCAAACTCGCGGCGGTCGCGGCGCGCCGCCAGCCCAGGCTGGTTTCCGGCGCAGGTGGTCGTGTGGTCTCCATGCGCGAACTGCGGGGACAGTAGGTTGGTTGGACACACCTTGTCAAACGAACCGGAAAAGTGTTTTCCACTCCCGCGGCGGTTCGTGTAGATTACGCGGGCCTTTATGGAAAGGAGGCTGTTTATGAAAGCTGCATGGTTGATGTTGCTCGGCGGCGGCTGCCTAGGCTTCGCCGGTGCGTGCGCGGGCGCTGCGGATGCGGTGCAGGTGCAATGGTTCGGCCAGTCGTTCTTCCAACTCACTGCGGCCAACGGCTTGCGCGTGGTGATTGACCCGTTCGATAACTCCTTCTTTAACTACCCGATCCCGAAAGGACTGGCGGCAGACGTGGTATTGGTGACGCACGAACACGGCGACCACAACAACGTCGGCATCATCGCCGGCACGCCGTTGGTGCTGCGCAGCCAGAAAGGCGTCGGCAAGTTCAACTTCCGCGGCACCACCTTCGTCGGCTCGGCGGCGTTTCACGATGAAGCGCAGGGCGCCCAGCGCGGACGCAACACGGTCTATAGTTTCGAGCTGGACGGCGTAAGGTTCTGCCACGTCGGCGATCTGGGCCACCTGCTCAGCGACGACCAACTCAAGAGCATCGGTCCGGTGGACGTGCTTCTGCTGCCCGTCGGCGGCCATTTCACCCTGGACGTGGCGAAGCTGGACCGGTTGGTGGCGCAGTTGAACCCGCGCGTGGTGGTGCCGATGCACTTCAAGACGCGCTACACGCCCAATCTGCCCATCGCCAGCGTGGAGGATTACCTGCGCGGGAAGTCGAAGGTGAAACGCCTCGGCTCGGCGTCGTTCACCGTCAGCAAGGCGAACCTGCCCCCTGAGCAGGAGATCTGGGTCATGGAGATGAAGTAGAAACGTAATCCGTAACTCGTGACTCGTAATTCGTAACTCGTGACTCGTGGTTGGGGGAGCCAAAACACGAATTGCGCGGCACGGATTACGAAACAGAATGGAGACACTATGGATCGCAAACTAGGCGTTGGCATCCTCGGCACCGGATGGGTGTCCACCGAACACATCAAGGCTTTCGAGAAGAACCCGCACACGCGCGTCGTGGCGATCTGTTCGCGCGACCGGGCGCGGGCGGAGGCGAAACGGCGCGCGTTGAACGTCCTGCACGCGCGCGCCTATGACGACTACGAACAGATGCTCCAGCAGGACGACCTTGACATTGTGGTGATCTGCACGCCGCACGAGCAGCACGTCGAGCAGGGCGTCGCGGCGGCCGAGGCGGGCAAGCACATTGTCATGGAGAAGCCGGTCGCCATCACGCTGCCGAGCCTGCGCCAACTCGACAAGGCCGTCCGCAAGAACAGGGTGAAGACCGTCGTCAGCTTCGTGCTGCGCTGGAACCCGATGTTCGAGTGGATCAAGTCGGTGCTCGCGCAACGTTTGCTCGGCAACCTGTTCTACATCGAGGCCGACTACATCCACGGCATCGGCCCCGAAGCGCCGACCTATCGCTGGCTCCATCTGCGCAAGCACGCCGGAACCGCCGTCCTCGCAGGCGGCTGCCACGCCGTGGACGCGGTGCGTTGGTTCATGCAAAAGAAGGCCGTCGAGGTGCAGGGCTACACCTGCACCAGCAAGACCAACCCGCTGCGCTACGACTACCCGACCACCAGCGTCACGCTCATCAAGTTCGCGGATGGCTCGCTCGGCAAGGTGACCACGTGTTTCGAGGCGCGATGCCCCTACACCTTCCCGGTCACCATCCTCGGCGACGAGGGCAGCATCCGCGACAATCGCATTGCCACCAAGAAGTGGAAAGGCCAGCTCGACTGGGCCACGGTGCCGACCATCCGGCCCGAAAGCGGCGACGTGACCCACCATCCCTTCCAAGGCGAGGCTGATCATTTCGTGGATTGCATCCTCAAGGATCGCGAGAGCCATTGCAACATCGCCGACGCGGTGCAGACGCACGAGATTTGCCTCGCGACCGAGATCAGCGCCCGCGAGCATTGCCCCGTGAAGCTGCCGTTGCGATAAGACCATCAAGCAAGAACCTCAGATGAAAGACAACAAAACCGTTCTGGCCGTCATGGCCCATCCCGATGACATCGAGTTTCAGTGCGCCGGCACGCTGATCCGGCTGAAGAAACTCGGCTACAAGATCCACATGGCCAACGTCTCCGCCGGCGACTGCGGCTCGATGCAGCACGGCCCGGATGAAATCGCCCGCATCCGTTTTAACGAGGCGCGCAAGGCCGCAGCGGTCATTGGCGCGACGCATTATTGCGTGGGCAGCCGCGACCTGATGATCTTCTACGACGCCTGGCACTTGCGTGCGATGGTGGAACTCGTCCGCCGCGTGAACCCGTTCCTCGTGATCACCAGTTCGCCGACTTGCTATATGGCGGATCACGAAATCACGGCGGAACTCACGCGCACCGCAACGTTCATCGCCGGCGCGCCGAATTTCCAAACGCTCCACACGCCGGCCGCCAAGCCGTTGCCCGGCGTTCCGTATCTTTACTACGCCGACGCCGTGGAGCACAAAGACCGCTATGGCAAACCCGTGCTGGCGGACTTTTACATTGACGTCAGCGGCGTGATGAAAACCAAGGAGCGCATGCTCAAGTGCCACGCCAGCCAGCGCAACTGGCTGCTCGCCCACCACGGCATGGACGAATACACCGCGACCATGAAGCGTTGGAACGCCGCCAACGGCGCGCGCTGCGGAGTGAAATACGCCGAAGGCTTCCGGCAACATCTCGGCCATTCCTATCCGCAGGACAATGTGCTGGGCAAACTGCTGGGCGCGCTCACCGCGTGAAGTTCGGCGCGCACATGTCCATCGCCGGCGGCGTGGACAAGGCCATCGAGCGCGGCCGGCGCGTCGGTTGCGAGGCCATTCAAATCTTCACCCGCGGCAACATGCAGTGGCAGTCGCGTCCGCTGCGCGCGGATGAAATCGCCGAGTTCAAGCGGCTGCGCGCGGCAACCGCCATCGCGCCGGTCTTCGCGCATAACTGCTACCTCATCAACCTGGGCGCGACCAACCCTTTGAACCTCCGGCGCAGCATCGAGGCGATGGTGGACGAACTGCAACGCGCCGACGCGCTGGCGCTGCCCTTCGTTGTGGCCCATCCTGGCGCGCACATGGGCGCGGGCGAAGCGGCGGGTTTGCGCCGCATCGCGGCGAGCCTGCGGGAGGTCCTCGGCCAGACGAGAGGTTCGCCGGTGAAGATCGCGTTGGAGATCACGGCAGGCCAAGGCACTTGTCTCGGCCACCGATTCGAGCACCTAGCCGAACTGATCGAGCGTGTCGGCCCGGAACGGCTCGCGGTGTGCCTCGACACGGCCCATTTGCTCGCCGCGGGCTACGACATCCGCGACGCCGCCGGCGTCGGGCGCGTCGCGAAGGAATTCGCGCGAATCATCGGCTGGAAGTTTCTGGTGGCGGTTCATCTCAACGATTCGAAGGCGCCGCTCGGCTCGCGCGTGGACCGTCACGAGCACATTGGCAAAGGGCAAATCGGCCGCGCCGGCTTCCGCGCCATCGTCAATCATCCGCGCTTCTGCCGCGTGCCCGGCGTGCTGGAGACGCCCAAGGGCGACTTCGAGAATGAAAGCCCGTTCGACAAGCTGAATCTGCGGTTGCTGCGCTCTCTGGCCGCGCCAGCGAGGAAATGAGTCGCCTCGTGGGTCCGCGCATGAACCCCGATTTTCAAGACGGCCGGCACGGTGTTCTGTAACAGGTGTTACAAGAGACGGGCCAACCTGGCGGGTTGATTTCGGGTGTTAGACGACACACCTCGCCTGGGCTAAATTGGGCCACTGGAGCAAATCGCATGACTAGGACAACCATCAAGAAGACAACCGCAGGCAGCGAGCAGCCCGAACCCTTCACGCCGGGCGTCCGCAAGAGTGAAGTGCGCGACCAAGCCTTCAAGATGTTCCGCGTCAAGCTGGAAGCGGGAGAGCCGCTCACCCGTGGAGATTGGATTCGCGCCGAAAAGGAACTGGTGCGCGAGCGCGAGGAGGAAGAAAGCTGAGCCGCGCCGTGTTCAGCGGTTGGGGAGTTCTGTCAGTTCCCGAATCTGACCGGCGGCGAAATCCAATTCGCGCTCGCTGATCGTCAGCGGCGGGGTTAGGGTCAGCACGTTGCCGCGCTCTCCGCCGTTGAGCGCGAGGATGCCGCGCCGCAGCAAGCCTCGGACTACGTTCTGGCAGGTCGCTGCATCTCGCAGTTCCACGCCTTTCATCAAACCCAGGCCGCGGCCGGGCAGGCGGTCCTGCAAACGTTGCGCGCGCTCGTCGAGCCGCAGCCGCTGCATCTCCGCAAGCGCGGCCAGCGCCATCGCACAGCCGAGCGGGCTGCCCAGGTGCGTGCTCGTGTGAAGCGCCTCGCCGGCGCTTTCGGGCCACGCATCCATCACGTCGGCGCGGCCGACGCACGCGGAAATTGGGAAACCGTTGCTCATCGCTTTGCCCACGCAAATGACATCGGGCACGACGTTCCAATGCTCGACCGCGAACCAGCGGCCGGTGCGGCAAAAACCGGTGAAGATTTCATCCGCGATCAACAAGGCGCGATGCTCGTCGCAGACGCGCCGCAGCATCGCCAGGAAATCATCCGGCGGCACGAGAACGCCGCCGCGGCCGGCCACCGGCTCAACGATCACCGCGCCGATGCCATGCCTTGCGCTCCGGAACGCGGCCCGCACGGCGGCCTCCGTTGGCGCAACGTGGACAGTGAAGCCGGGCAGTTGCGAATGAAACGGCGCGCGGAAGAAGTTCCAAGCCGTCGCATCAAGCGCGCCGTAGGTCAGGCCGTGGTAGGCGCCGACGAACGCGATGACGCCGGGCTTGCCGGTCGCCAGCAGGGCGGTCTTCAGCGCCGCCTCGACGGCTTCGGAGCCGGAGTTGGCGAAGATAGTCTTGGATCTTGAATTTTGGATTTTGGATTGTTTCGCCCATCGTCCGAACGTCAGCGCCGCCAATTCTCCGGCCAGCCGCACCTTCAACTCGTTGGGATGCACGTCACCCATGGCATGGACAAGCTTGCGGAGCTGGCGGCGGGCGGCGGTGATCACGCGCGGGTTGTTGTGACCGAGGCTGGCGACGCCGAAGGCGGCGGTGAGGTCGAGAAAGCGGTTGCCGTCCGCGTCCCAGACGTTGCATCCGCGCCCGCGTTCCCAGAACACCGGCCAGTGGCGACTGATGAACGTGATGTTGCGACACTCGCACCGGCGCAATTGACGCGCCAGCGCGCGCGAGCGCGGGCCGGGGACGCGGGTTTTGAGCAGGGGTAGCATGGCAGTCAGTGGTGGGCGCCGAAACTCCAAAGAAGATCCAAAACCGGGACTTTCATCACCGTTGGCGGCTCACACGCCCCTCGACGCAGGTTCCCAAATGTATTTGTGCAACGGGAGTTGGAACCGCACAGGCAGTTTGTCGGCAAGCATCTGCTCCACCAACTCGCGGAGGGAGATCGGATGCAGGCCGGGCGGCGCGGTTTTCAAGGACGGATCACGCTGCTGCGCGGCGAGGGGGTGTGCCCAGGAGAACAACACGGCGCAGATGCTGGCCAGCCGCCACTTTTCCAGTTGCTGTTTGGCCCACGCATAGTCTTCGCGGGTGGCGATGACAAACTTCACCTCGTCGGTGGCGCGAAGCAGCGGGATGTTCTCCCAACGGTTGCGATCGCACTCGCCGCTGGCCGGGCATTTCAGGTCCATGATGCGCACCACGCGCGGGTCCACCGGGCCGATGTCGAGCGCGCCGCTGGTTTCCAGCAGCACCGTATGGCCCGCGTCGGCCAGGCGCGTCATGAGCGGCATCGCCTCCGCCTGCAACAACGGTTCGCCGCCGGTGATTTCCACAAGCCTGCAATCGAACTTCGCGACGCGCTCCACGATTTCGTCGAGGCTGATCCGCGCGCCCCCGGCGAAAGCGTAGGCCGTGTCGCACCAGGAGCAACGCAAGTTGCAGCCTGCCAGCCGGACGAGCACGCACGGCAGACCCGCGCGCGTGCCTTCGCCCTGGATGCTTTTGTAGATTTCGTTGACGACCAGCGTTTGCGTCACAGCCGAAGGCTAACAAACGACTCCTAGGGCGTCAAACCGGGCGGCGCCAAGCGGGGCATCCCGAAGCATTAAAAGTGTCCGTTCACTTGGGGGCGGCCATCCGAGGGATGGCGGTTTGCAACCGACGTGTCTGCACACGGTCTGCAGCGGTTGCAAACCGCCATTCCTCGGCCTTGGGCGTCATTGACTGATGCGCGATTCCATCCGGCTGTCAGGGCAGGGCTTGAACACGAGGCTCAGACCTGCGGACAAAGATTCTTGCTTGCGCGCCGCGGTTGGCTTGTAAAGTAGGCGGCATGTGGACGACACGATGGATGGCAGCGGCGTTGCTGGCGTGTGGCGCGGCAAGTTGGGCCGAGGAATGGCCGATGTGGCGCGGCCCGCGCGGCGATGGCACTTCTCTTGAAACCAATATCCCGACCCGTTGGAGCGGCACGGAAAACATTGCTTGGAAGGCGCCGGTGCCGGGCTTGGGGCATTCGTCGCCGATCGTCTGGGGCGACCGGGTATTCGTGACGACCTATGTCGCGGAGGGTGACAAGCGGATGTTGCTCTGCTACGACCGGCGCAACGGCAGGAAACTCTGGGAGCGAGTGGTCTTGCAAGCGCCGCCGGAGAAGAAGCACGGCCTGAACAGTTACGCCAGCAGCACGCCCGCCACCGACGGCCAGCGGGTCTGGGTGTCGTTCCTAGAAGCGCCCCATGTCCGCCTGGTCTGCTATGACATGAACGGCCACGAACTCTGGCGCGTCTCGCCGGGCACGTTCCACTCCCGGCACGGCTTCTGCAGTTCCGTGCTGCTGCACAAGAACCTCGTCATCCTCAACTGCGACCAGGATGCTCCACCGAACGGCCATGCCTACATCGTCGCCTACGACAAACTCACCGCCAAGGAACGCTGGCGTATTGACCGGCCCAACCGCACGCGCAGCTATTGCGCGCCCGCCATCTTCCAAGCGGCGGGGAAGACGCAAATGGTGCTCAGCGGCAGCAAGTGCGTCGCCAGCTACGACCCCGACACCGGTCAACAACACTGGATCATAGACGGCCCCACCGAGCAGTTCGTCGCCAGCATGGTGTTCACCGAGAACGTGTTTTTCATGACCGGCGGCTTCCCGAAGCTGCATCTGCTTGGCATCGCGCCCGACGGCACGGGCAACGTCACCGAGTCCCACATCCTTTGGCACCATCGGGACGAGGCTTCCTACGTCCCGTCGCCCATTGCCGCAGCCGGCCATTTCTTCGTCGTCACCGACGCCGGTTACGCGATCTGTCTCGAAGCAAAGAAAGGCAAACGCATGTGGCGCGAAAAACTCGGCCGTCATCACAGCGCGTCGCCGGTCGCCGCCGAGGGTCGTCTCTATTTCCTCGACGACGACGGCGCCATGTTTGTCCTCAAGGCGTCGCCGCGCTTCGAACTGGTCAGCCGCAACCTGCTCGGCGAGGACTGCCGCGCCTCGCCCGCGATCTCGCGCGGCCAGATCTTCCTGCGCAGCACCACGAACCTCTTTTGCATCGGCCGGCATACGCCATAGAACGGTGGATTGCGGGGTGGAGCGACCTGGGGAAACTGTGGGATCTCGATTGGTTCGATTGCATCAGGATGGCCCCAGAGG
>JAOACV010000569.1 GCA_026417675.1 Verrucomicrobiia bacterium | reverse complement strand
CGATGGCGTGATTTCTGCTTTTATGTTACGCAACGTTCCTGATGTAAGGCAAGCCTTCTTGGAACAGGTGCGCGTACTACGTTCGGGTGGACGTTTAGCGTGTCTGGAAATGACCTGGCCAAGGCATTCCCCAATGCTGCGGCGGTGAACGATTCGTTGCGGGCGCTGGCGAACATCTTTCGCCGGCAACACAAGGCGTTGGCGGGCAAGTGAGCTTCTGGCTCGAACCTTTGAGTTTTTGCGCGGTTTTGCGGCCATGCTCGCGGTTGCTGACGCATTGGATCCGACGCGAGGCTAGCCGTGCGGTCAGGGCGTATGCCGCTTGGCCTTCGAGCGGCCGCCTTTCCAAATGTCGTATTGCGGGTCGGCATAGGTCGTAAAAAACTCATCAAGACGCTTGGCGAGCCCGGCGCGCATCTCTTCCATGCCCGGCTGGCCGTAGAGGTTGAATCGCTCCTGCGGGTCCTTGCGCATGTCGTAAAGCTCGAACGGGCCTTCGGGGAATCGGGCCACGTGTTTCCAATCGTCGGTGCGCACGGCGCGCGTGGTCTCCATCTCGTAGAAGACCACGTTGTCCCAGGCGATTTTTTCTCCGCGCAACGCGGGCGAGAAATCGCGGCCCGGTGACTTCGGCTTCTGCGGCATCTTGTCGGCGAGGCCAAGATGGCTCAGCACGCTGGGCAGGAAATCATAGTTGCTCACCAGCAGATCGCTGGTCGCGCCGGCGGGGATTTTCCCCGGATGACGGAAGATGAGCGGAATCTGCATCATCAACTCGTGCGCGCCGGTCGGGCGCGTGTGGTCGCCCATGCCCCAGATGCCATTCTGGCCGCCCATCCAGCCTTGGTCCGAGGAGTAAGCCACCAACGTGCGGTCGTCGAGGCCGAAGCGTTTGAGGGCGGCCATGATCTCGCCGACGCCGTCGTCCACGCCGCTGGTCTCGGCGGCGCAACGCTCCATCGCGTTCTGCTTGTTATGGAACTCCTTGTTTGCCCACTGCCACGGGTGCATCGCGTCCACAGGGAAGCTCTTGAAGTGTTTGTCCTTGTAGTGCGCGGCCCAGCGGTTGCGCGGCGGATTCGACATCAGTTTGCCAAGGTTGTAGGGGCCATTGTAGGCGAGGAACAAAAAGAACGGGCGCTCCTTATTCCGCTCGATGAACTCGATGCCCTTGCGGGTCCACAACTCCGTCGTGTAGCCGGCCTCCTTGCGCACCTTGCCGTCCTCGATGATCGGCTGGTCGTAAAACTCCGCCGTGCTGCCGTCCGGCTTGGTGATCCAGAAACTGAATCCCTCCGAGGGCGTGAGGTTGGCGCCGAGGTGCCATTTGCCGCTGAGGCCGCAGACGTAGCCCGCGTCGCGCAGGATTTCGCCCAGCGAGGTGAACTCCGCGAGCGTGTTGTAGGCCTCCGGCCCCATCATGTATTTCGGGTCGAGGAACGAATGCACCCCGTGCTGCGACGGGATCAGCCCGGTCAGAAACGTTGCGCGCGTGGGCGAGCAGACGGGATTGCTGCTGAGCGCGCGGGTGAACCGGATGCCTTCGGCGGCCAGCCGGTCAATGTGCGGCGTCTGGATGTCGGGATTGCCGTAGCAACCCAGCGTCCACGCGCCTTGGTTGTCGGTGAGGATGAAGACAAGGTTGGGTTTCGTCCCTTCAGTAGCGCGCACTGCGGACAGCGAGGCTAATAACGAGGCAACAAGGATCGCGAGAAGGATCGAGGTCTTGTGTTTCACGGAGATGTCCAAGTTTAGGATGATGGCTTGTAATCTACTGAGGTGGATCGCGTTCTCCGAACGCGATTCTTCCACCTTGCCCCGATCATCGCCGGAGAACGCGATCCACCCAAACTCTGCGGCAGGCCTTCCTTTAGTGGTTCCATGGGATCAGCTTGTTTGGCCGCGTCCAGCGGATGCGCGCGAGCAACAGGTCGCCTCGGATGCCGTTTCGCGGCTGCCACTCGCCGACCGTCACCCACGATTCGTCCGGGCTGACGTTGACGGGATGAAAGTTGCCCATGATGGCGACGCGGTCGGGGTCCTTCACGCCGTCACCCACCAGCGGCAGGACAATGCGCTCGGTGGCGTGGCGCAGGCGGAGGGTCTTGAAGTTTACTTGCGCCATCCAGAGCGGTGCACGCCAGCGGATGACGTTGATGTTGCTGGCGTCCTTGCGCGTATAGACCAGCCAGAGCGCCTCCGAATGCGCCAGCCAATGTTGTTGCGTGGTGGACATCGTGAGCGGCTCGCCGTCGTCCCATGCCCACGGCTGTTTCGGCGTCCACTTCAGGCCGTCGTCGCTCGCGCAGACGTAGCCGCGGTTGTCCTCGGCGCGAAGCGTGAGGAAGAACCGGCCTCCGAACCGCACCAGCGACGGTTCGAGCAGGCCGCGGCCCTTGTCGTGAGAGATTTCGTCGCCGACCTGTTTCACCGCGAGCGTCTCGCCGTCGAAGCTGCAGATCACGCTGGAGACGGAGCGCGGCTTGCTTTTCTCTGGGCCATGCGTGAAGGCGAGGAGAATGTCGCCGTTGGCGAGCACGACGCGCTGACCGCAGCCGTTGGAGTAGATGTAGGCGCCGCGCGGCTCGTTCCCCTCCAGCTTGCGGCGCGGCCCCCATTGGCCGTCCTTCCACAC
>JAOACV010000568.1 GCA_026417675.1 Verrucomicrobiia bacterium | reverse complement strand
GTGGATGCATAGGTCATCACCACGAGGCCGTGTGGAACGCCGGCGGACGCGTGCTCGGCAACGAAGCGGCTCACCATTTCAGTATTGGCGACATCGAGAGAAGCGGGCTGCACGATATCACCCAAACCTTGTCGCGCGACAAACGTGGCCGCTTTGTCGGCGAGGCCTGCGCACCGCACATGGGCGTTTCGCGCTGCCCGCAACCCCACCACAGCTTGACCCAGATAGCCCGCGCCGCCCAAGACCCAGATGTTTTTACCTGTGAGGTCAAACGGATCGGATGTCGGTTTCATGCGTTCAATTCCTTCAGGCATTCACGCCCGGCCAGATGCTCGGCACAGCGGGCGTGTGGCCGAACCAACGGTCGAACCACGCGAAGCTGAAACGCTTCGCCGCCGGCGGGTAGGCGTGCGGCCCCGGATAGCTGAACCAGGCGAGCCTGTCCCCCGCGCCGAGCCGGGCATAAACGTCGCGCATTTTTTCCGGCGTGTATGCCTTGTAACCGTCCAGCGTTTTTGCGTGGCCGGGATTCGCCTCGCGCGAGGCGACCACGCTGGGAAGCCCGTCGGCATCCTGCCAGTTGGCATACACTTCGAGAGCGCGAAGCAACTTCTCCATCGTGTGGTGCGAGACGAACTCGTATTCGCTGTTCATCACCAGCAGCGGCCGCGGCGCCACGAGCATCATCAGCGAATCGAAGTCCACCGGGACCGGCTTGTTCTTGTCCTCGACGTAGGGGCGGAATTTCTTGATGTAGGTATAGACGCCGAAGTTGCCCGGCGGCTTCCCGCCCTCGGCTTTGAAGTCGTAGTTCTCCGGCCGCGCCCAGTGCGGGCTGTTGCGCACCCAGTCGAGCACGCCGCCGTTGCTGACTGATGCGGTTAGCCGCGGCTCGAAGGCCGCCGCAAACAGCGTGTAATGCCCGCCCACGGAATGCCCGACGCAGCCGATTCGTTTCGGATCAACGAAGTCGAGTGTCTGGAGAAAGTCCACGCTGCGCTGCGCGTCCCAGTTGTTCTTGCCAACGATGGACCAGTCCGGATGCTTGCGATAGAACGCGCTCGAATCGTAGATCAACCTCGATTCCGGTGTCCGCTCGTTCACCAAGGCGAGGTCAATGCTCAGCGTCACGTAGCCCCAGCGGGCCAACTCACGCCCATACCCACCGGCCTTCGGCGGCGGACCATCTGGCGGGTCGCCGGGCGCAAGCCCCGCCAGGCCGATGGTCCAGTCCTTGCCCGTGCCGTAAGTCGTGCCGTGGATGCAAATGATCGCCGGTGCCGGCTGTTTGCGCGCGCCCTCCGGCACGAGCAGCCACGCCGTCACGCGGTCATCCGGCTCGGATTGAAAGCTGACGTGGTAGCGGGTGATGCCGTCCTTCACCTCCACCTGCTTCATCTCCGGCTTCAGCGGCGGAATATCCGTGGGAAAATCGCCGAGCAGATCGAGCCATTTGCGCTCGATTTCCTTCCGTCGCTGCGGCCAAGGGATGACTGGCGGTGGGGCCGGGGTTTCTGCGGCAAGACCCATGGTGGGAGAGATCATGCCGGTGACGGCAGTCGCGCCCATGCCCAACATTTTACGACGGGATACCTTCATGCTGTTGGATCCTTCATCGTTAGTCGTCTATCTCTTCTGCGCAGAAGAAACAGCGAAGCACCCAAACAGGCAAGGATGCAGGTGGACGGCTTCGGCGCCACCCCCAGCGCGCTGGACTGGCAGTCTTCGTCGAAGTAGTAGCGGACGACGCTCACGCGGACACAGGCTGGGCTTGCTGGCCGAGCTGGCGGGCCTCAACCTCGAGCCGGTCTTCCTGCTCGATCTCGGCCGCGATTTCTTCGCGGTTGGCGAGCGCGTAAGCGATGGCGGCGTAGATTTCGGCCAACGTCACGGCCTCATATTTCTCGGAAATCTCTTCGGGATCGAGACCGCTCAGGAACCAACCATACACCGAACTGACGGGGATGCGCCGCGCGGTTAAACGCGCTCGGCCGCCGCAGGTGCCCGGCGTCTTGACGATGAGTTGGCCGATTTCCATGCCCTGACCCTACCACGCTGCCCCCGCCGCAGCAACGCCGCATTCGGGAGGCAGTTGGACGGCCAACCGGTTTCAGAGTTTTTGCTGCGCGTTGCACCAGGGCGGCGTAAACTGCGGCCAGCACTATGAAACGTATTCTTGCTGCTTCTCTCACCGTCCTGCTGCTTGCACCGTTCGCCCCGCTCCGCGCCGCCGAAGCCAAGCCCAACATCATCATCTTCCTCGTGGACGACATGGGGGTGATGGACACCTCCGTGCCGTTCCTCACCGACGCTGCCGGCAAGCCGAAGCGGTATCCGCTCAACGACTACTACCGCACGCCGAACATGGAGCGGCTCGCGGCACGGGGCATCCGGTTCAACAACTTCTACGCAATGAGCGTCTGCTCGCCCACGCGCGCCGCCATCCTCACCGGCCAGAACGCGGCGCGGCATCACATCACCAATTGGATCAATCCCGACACCAACAATGCCGGGCCACAAGGCCCGCCGCAGTGGAACTGGAAAGGCCTGAAGAAGGGCGACGTGACGCTGCCGCGGTTGCTGCAAGCGGCGGGCTATCGCACCATCCACGTCGGCAAGGGCCACTTCCTGTCTCT
>JAOACV010000567.1 GCA_026417675.1 Verrucomicrobiia bacterium | reverse complement strand
TCGCTCGTCGGCAGCGTCAGATGTGTATAAGAGACAGGTATCGCGCCAACGGCGTCACGCGCGTCCGGCCCCTGAACACGGCTGCGCGACAAGCGGGCGAGTATGTCGGTTCCGAGGTGGACCTCACCGTCACCTACGCGCCGTTCAAGTGGTTGAAGCTGCAAGCCGGCTACAGTCACTTCTGGGCGGGCGACTACGTCAAAGACACAGCCTCCGGTCTCAACGGCAACGATGGCGCCGACTTCGGCTACCTGCAAACGACATTCAGTTTCTAGGTCGGGCTTGCATTTTGTGTCGGGGCCTGCGAGATGCGCGAAACATGCGAGCGAGTTTCCGGCCCGCAAAACATCCGACGAGCAGCCTACGGACGCAATCCCGGAGAAGGCGTGAGCGGCTTCGGTTCGGGCTCGGAGAAGAGGCGCATTTTCTGTTCCGAGCTGGGCACGACCGGCTCGGCCACGCCGGCGCGCGCGGCGCGCGCCCGGCCCACACCCGTGCTGGTCAGCCGGCCGAGATCGGTCATGAGTTCGTTGATCCGCTCCAGCTTCGCGCGAATCTCCGATGCCGCGAGGATCTGCGTCGCGCCGTCCTTCATGTCCAGCCACTTGTCGGTCAGGTTGGAGTATGGGACGTTGATGTCGCCGCCAGGCTTCCAGGCGCGCACGGCGCGATGGAACCGGGCCGCCTCGGCCGCGAAGAGCCGGATCGTGTCCACTGCGGTCGAATTGTAGTTCGAAGCGGCAAACTGGTTCTGCGTCCGGATGTAGTATTCAGGGCGTATCGCTTCCCGTTGAAGGATGGCGGCCATCGCTTCAATCTTCGAGGCCGCTTCGATGAGCTTGTCGCGATCTTCGTAGCGGAAGCCCCAGTCTTGGGGCAGCCGGGTCGCGCAGCCCGCCAGCGACAGCGCAGCGCACACCATCAACCAACTTATGCACTCTCGATTCATTTGCTATGTTCGTTCATGAGCCTACGCGGCTTAATCTGCGCTCTCAGGCGAGCTTTTCAACCCCCTGCCCTCGGCCGGGCAAGAGAGCGACGCGCACAGGCAACATCTGTGAACGTTTGTAGCGGTGTGCGACCGCTTTTGCGAGACTAAATTGCGAAGCCGCCCATCCGCGGTAGTGTTCGTTAATTGTCAGTTGGAGGAGCAGGAGAACAAGGCGGTATGTTTGCTTTGAAGGCGGAGGGTGTTCGCCGGCGGCTGGACGACGTGTTGAAATGACCGGTTGTCCCGGCCTCGCACCAAGCGCAGCGCCTCACAAGGTCTTGATAATATCTTTCTTGAAGCCTTGGATGGACTTCTTGATCTCGATCATCATGATCTTGGCATAGGCCATGCGCTCGATGCCGCGCGTGACTTCCAGCGTGGGGGCCGACAACAGGTCTACCCGCCAGACCAGAGTGGCATCTTTGCCGTCCACCGTGACCGGCCAGAGTTCCTGGAGGCACAGCGAGACGTAATACATGCCGCTGGAAAAATACTGAACGTCCAGTATCTGGTAACGCCCGTCGTCCAGCGCCTTGGTGAGAACCACGCCAAGGTCCACCGTGGCTTGCACGTCCCAGTTGATCATCTCAACATAATGCTGCGGCGCGATGGCCATGCGGCCGGGACGGGACGAGTTCAAACCGGTTTCGTTCAAAAGCGGCTCGAACTCCTTGACCACGTTCGGATGCTCTTCGAGCAGGCTCTTCATCTCGCCGGTCGGGCTGATTGGCGAGGCGTCCATCTCATACGGGGCAATCTTGCCCAGGCCACTCTCGCCAAACTGCTTGTCGCGGTTCTTCAGCGTGAGTGCCCAACAACGGCGTGCGGTTTCGGCGGGCTGCTTGTCGCGGTAGGGCGAATCCTTCAGGCACTGCGCCATCGCTTGCGCCTCCTGTTTACTGATGGCGAAATCCGCCTTGTCGGGAGTAATCGCCAGCGTTCGGGTGACAAACCGCCGAACGGCGAACTTGTCGGCGCCTAGATTCCACTTCGCGAGGTGTTCGTCGCGCAGCGGGGGCATGTAGTCACAATGGAAAAACACCGCGCCATCGGGTGTCTTGCTGGGGTCGGGCGTGCGGATGAATTTCGCCACAGCCTCCGGCTTTTTCATCACCAGATAGCAACTTTCGCCGGCGATGCAGCGGCGAAACTTCGTCAGCCCGCCTCGCTGCGTCAGGATGTCGCCGTCGGCGAGCTTCTTGAGGTCAATCTCCGAAAACGCCGAGACCGATTTCAACTGGCTCACGGCATCCGCGCTCATCCCGATGGAGGCCGCGGACACCCAACAACCGACCACTGTCATAAGCTTCAACCGCATGATCTTCTCCTTTCCTGGGCAGAAACGCTGCAGCCTGAAAAGCTCGGTAATTAAGGTGTCCCCGCAAGAAAGGCGAGCGAAAATTTCAGTTCGGCGCCGTCGTTCGGCCGAGCGCGGTGCCGCAGGTCCGAGCCATCAGGGGCCTGTCACGGCCCGGCGGCGGTGTAGGTGTAGGTCTTGGGCGGCGCCCATTCGCCGTTGATCTCCGACCACAACGACACGTGGATGGTGCT
Source organism: Verrucomicrobiia bacterium (assembly GCA_026417675.1). Taxonomy (GTDB): domain Bacteria; phylum Verrucomicrobiota; class Verrucomicrobiia; order CAIQCK01; family CAIQCK01; genus JAOACV01. The sequence goes on along the minus strand of JAOACV010000567.1, from coordinate 92 downwards.
GCCGTCGGTCGGCACGGTCACGGTCTGCGACAAGTCTGTGCCGGTGTAGCTATGCAGGTCGCTGCCCAGCCATGAAGTGCCCACCCACAGCA
>JAOACV010000566.1 GCA_026417675.1 Verrucomicrobiia bacterium | reverse complement strand
TCGTGGGCTCGGAGATGTGTATAAGAGACAGCGGCACGGTCATCAGCAGAGGCACCACCTCTCCGAAAGAAGGCGATTTCTGCGTGACCTTCAAGATCAACGTGAAACTCAAGGAGCCGATTCCGCAATGAACTGGAAAAAGCTCCTTGGCTGGCTCAAGAACAATGTCGGACTGACCCTCGGCGCGGTCATCAGCCTCGCCGGTCTGGGCTGGCTCAGCTATCAACTGTGGATCGCTTACGACAACGCCGCGACCGCCGCGTCGGAACTGGAGCGGATGCAGACCGACCTGAATCGGATGCGCGCCCGCAAGCCGTTCCCGCACCCGGAGAACATTGCCATTCTCTCCAATACGGTCGCCACGCTTTCCGGATCGGACCCGGAGTTGAGCGTGAGCAACTGGCTGGAGCGGCTCAGCGCGGCCAGCGTGCCGGCGGCGCCGATCCAGGCGCCGGCGTTCGCCCCGCTGTTGCTGCGGCAGAGCAGCGCGCTGGTGGCCGAGGCGCGCAAACAGGGCGTCGGCCTGCCGGAGAAATTCGGTTTTGGGTTCGGACTCTATTTGAACGCCGGCCGCGCGGTCACCACCAACACCACTGAAATCAGCAACCTGCTGACCCAGTGGAACACCATCGAGGCGCTGACGCGGCTGTTGATCTCCAACAGGGTTGCCCGCATTGACGGCATCGCGCGCGCGCGTTGCGCCTCCGAGATGAGCCGCGATGGCACCCCCGGTGTGTCCGGCAGTTCAGCGGCGGCGGCCGCGGAGGAGTTCACCGTCGCGCCGCTCCGGGATCGTCCGGAGGAGATCATGCGCGTGTTGCCCTTCGAGCTGGATTTCACCTGCGGCAACCGGGATTCGCGCACCGCCAACGAAATCCTGCGCGACGTCCTCAACGCGCTGGGCCGGACACCTCAGTTCTTCATTGTGCGGTCAGTCAGCCTCGTCAGCAGCCGTCTGGCCGAGATCGAAGCTGGCGGCCGGACCGAGCGCGAGCGCACCGCCGGCGAATCGGTGGCCGCCCCGCCCATGACGCCCGATGGCACGATGCCCCCATCCGCGCCCGCGCCCGGCGCCCCCGTGCCCGGCGCGCCGGGCAAGCCGGCGGGACCTGTGCGGCTCGACAAACCCATCCCCGTGTTCGGGCTGGAGAGCATCCGCGTGAAGGTGCGGGTGGATCTAGTGCAGTTCCGGAAAGCCACGGCCGCACCTGCGCCGGCGGTGGCGCCCAAGAAATCGAAAGGCCGGTAGCCGGGAGTCAGCATGGAGTTCCTGAAGAAACATTACGAAAAGATCATGCTGGCGCTGGTGTCGGTGCTGTTGATGGGCACCGCGCTGATGCTGATGGGCACGTTCGAGCCGAAAGGCGACGGCGGACCGGCTAGGGACGACACCAACATCTCGCGTGCCCAGCCGCTGGACACCAATGAACTGAAGGCGATCGCCGCGTTGTTGAAGGAACCGCCGCCGTGGGCCGGCACCAACGAGAAGCCTTTCTCCATCGAGATGTGGGAATGGGACGGCTTGGATCTCCACAAGGCAGGCAAACGCATGGCAGTCATCACCAACGTTATTGAGGAACTGGACTGGACGGTCACGCTGCGCACCTTCCCGATGATCTTCAAGTCGCTCGCGTCGCGCGTGGGCACCAACGACATCTTCCAGATCAACATCGGCCTGGGCGGTGCCGGCACGCGTTTCGTCAAGATCGGCGACAGTTTTCTGCAACCCATCTACGGTGTGAACGAGCAATTCACGGTGCGCGGTTACGAAGAAAAGAAGGTCAAACAGAAAAACCCAAGAACCGGCGGCGAAGAAACCGTGGACGTGTCAGTGCTGACGTTGGAACGCAGGAGCGGCAGCGAGGTCAAGAACATCCCATTGACCGTCGGCCGGACCCAATACGAGCGCGAGCCTGTCGCAACCTATTATTCCACCATGACCGGCGAAAGAAGCCCCCCGGGCGACCTCAAGCGCGGATCGCGCTTCGCCTACAAGGGCGAACAATTTGAAATCCTTGACATCACCGAGCGCGAAGTGTTAATCAAAGCCCTCAAAGACGGCAGAATCGAGCGGAGACGCCCCAGCAAAGTCATTAGGCAGTAGCGAAAGGCAAGCGACAGAATTTCGCAGGACGTCGAGAGGCGACGCAGATTTGCGGTGTCGTGGCCGACCCAAGCGAGGCGGCACGGACAACTGGAAAGGAAAGCTATGAAGAGAACCGACCTAGTTTGGCCCGTCGTGTTGGGCATCAGTGTGGCCATGTTATTGAGCGCGCCGCCGTTGCGCGCAGACAACAATGTCCAACTGGCCAGCATTGGCGCCGCAGCCCTCGCGACGCCCGAAGAACTCAGCGAGCAGGAGATCATCCGCCGCAAGGAACTGCTGATCCGCGCCCAGAAGTCCATTGCCGAGGCCGACGCTGCCATGAAGGCCGGCAAGTATGCGGATGCCGCCAACCTGTATCAGGCCGCCCTCGGCATCATGCCCAAGAGTCCCGCCACAGCCAAGGAAATGGCCGCCGCCACCAACGGCTATACCGCCGCCCTCATCGCGCAGGCCAAGGCCGCCATCAAGGCCAAGAAATGGGCCGAGGCTCGCAAGAGCGCCGACGACGTGTTGAAGGTCAATCCTGACAG
>JAOACV010000565.1 GCA_026417675.1 Verrucomicrobiia bacterium | reverse complement strand
CGCGTCCCTGTGAGTTGGTGTCGGGCAGCAACGTGATCAGCGCGCGGCTGAGGATCTTCTCGCGCCCGATGGCGGCCACATCCGTCGCGGGCGAGCCGTCGCGATGTTTGCCGGTGAGCAACTGGCAAGCGAAATCCACGCACGCCGCGGTCGGCGCCGGTTCATGCGCGTGCGGCACCGCCACCAGCAATCGGAAAGGCTTTTGCGCCGGGTTCGGCGCGACGATGGTGATGCCGCGCACCTTTTGACCGCCCCACTGCGGCCAGCCGTGGAGCGTCACCAAGTCCGGGTAATCCTGCTTCCATCGTTCCAACAATGGCTGCCATTCTTGCGGATGACTGGACCAGCAGGCTTCAGGATTCATGCGGCCCATTGTGAGCGTCGCGAAGGCAACCGCCAACAAAAAAGACTACGCTTGGCGTTGAGCCGGTGCAGATAGTTGGTGTCCTGGCTCCGGACGATGATCTCGTTCATTGAACCCGATTTCGGTGGCTTGCGGAACAATCTTCTCCGGCTTCCCGCCGCCCCAGCCGATCAATGGCGCAAAACCGCACCCCGCCACCGCGCGGCGGCCAAAACCTCGATCACGCAGCCGCAGCAAACGAGGCGCTTCAGTTGTGTCATCAGCGTGGCCCCAATACTTGGAGACTCCAATCGGCGGTCGGTGTTCCGCCTTCAAGCGGTGAGGCTGTGAACCAACCGCCCAAGGCCGGAACACCAACCAGGCTCCATGTCACGCGTGTGGCCCGCGAGCGGGGCTGGCTGACTACGCCGCCTTTGCCAGCGCGGCGCTGTGCGCGTGGATCTTGCGGACCGCTTCGATGATGTGGTCCATTGCGCTGCGGTCAGCCAGCAACATGCTCTGAGACATGCCGACGGTCGTTTGACAAACCAGCTTGTTGCCTTTCAGCTCCTGCAAGCTGTCGCGATAGGCCTTCAGCCGTTTCGCGCCAAACAGGCGCTTGAAGCCGCGCGAGTTGATCGCTTCATCAAGCAGGCCGTCGAAATATTGCTCACTGTAGCCGCTGCCGCAGGAGACGCCCTCTGCGTTCATCGCCCTGATGAACTTGTCGCGAGACAGTCCGTTGAACTGTTCCGCGTCGTAACGGAAGGGGAACAGGTGCCAAACCGCCCGGCTGTTTTCCGGCAGCCGCGCCGGCTGGATGCCTGGGATTTGCTTCAGACCGGCAATCAAATGATCGGCGTTCGCCTGACGACGGGCGGTTTCCTCCACCAGCTTGTCAATCTGCTGCAAGAGCAGAGCAGCTTGGTAGTGCATCATGCGATAGTTGAGGCCATGGGTGAAACTGCCCTGGCCTTTGTTGGTGCCGAAGGCGCGGCCGCAGTTGTGGAACGAATGGCACTTGTTTATCAGTTCCTCGCTCATGCCGGTGACGGCGCCGCCCTCGCCGGCGGGGATGTGCTTGGAGTTCTGGAAACTGAAGCAGCCCAGATCGCCGAGCGTGCCGCACTTGCGACCCTTGTATTCCGCCAGCCACGCCTGACAGGCGTCCTCGACGACGGCAAGCTTGTGTTTCTTGGCGAGCGCGTTGATCTCGTCCATGTAGCACGGCATGCCGTAGATGTGCACCGGCAGGATGCAGCGGGTGCGATTGGTGATCCGGCTCTCGATGGTCGCCGGGTCCATCGTCAGCGTCGCCGGATCAGTGTCCGCAAACACGGGCAATGCGTTGGCTTCCAGCACCACGTTGTAAGTGCTGTCTCTTATACACATCT
>JAOACV010000564.1 GCA_026417675.1 Verrucomicrobiia bacterium | reverse complement strand
ATGTGTATAAGAGACAGGCTTATCCCAGGCCGCGGACAGGACCTACCGCGAGGGCCAGGCCGCCACGCTGGAGTTGAGCGGGCCGGAACTGAACGCGGTGCTGGCCGAGCACACCAGTTCGAAGATGCACATCTTTATAACGATCAGCGACGGCCAGTTGTCCGCGCAACTGAGCGTGCCGCTGGATTGGATCGTCGGCGCGCAAGGGCGGAACCGCTGGTTGAACGGTGAAGCCACCCTGGCCATCGCCGCAGAACACGGCCAGGTGCGGCTCCATGTGACAACGATGACCGTGAACGGCCGTTCAGTGCCGCGCCGGCTGCTTGACGCGCTCGCCCGCGTGAACCTCGCTGCCCACGCCGACTGGGACGCGACCACGTCCGACTATGTGCGGCGCGTCGAACGCATCACCGTGGGCGAAGACAAGTTGGTGATCCATTTCAAGGGGACGTAGCCGGTCGCGCGCGGGCCGCTGTTACCAATAACCCCACCGGCCCGTGGCAAGCACATACGCGGCCAGTAGCAGATTGGTAACGGCGTGGGCAATCATACAGGCCCGAAGAGATCGCGTGCGATAGAGCAGTCCATTGTATAGCGCGCCGGTGATCATGCCGACGTGCCACAGGCTGCCGTGCTCCAAGCCGAAGAAGACGACGGTGATGGCGAACGACCGCCACGTGAACGTCCCGACCGGAACGCTGCGGAAATCCTCATTCACCAGCCACCGGATCAACCAGCCGCGCCAGAACAATTCCTCCATCACCGGCACCACCAACACCGCGCCCGCGACGCGGACCGCCGTCAGCACCTCGCGGTGCGGCGACTCGAACCACGTCGGATTGAAATTGCCGGTGGTGAAATCCGTCTTCGTCCAGCCCAGCGCTTCCGGCGCGATCCATACGCCCAGCGCCAGCACGCCTACTAGCGCGCCGAACGCCTGCCCCGCGCGGGTTTGCAACGCCTCTCGCACCCCGCGCCAGGCCCAAACCAGCGCCGCCGCCACCGCCAGCGTCTTGAGCGGATAGATCACGTGAACCGCGGCCACACGGCCTTCCGCTGCTAGGAATACCATGTAAATCAGGAACGGCGCGACGTAGGGCGCCGCAGGATGACTCCGCCGGCTTGTCTTCTCCATGTCCGTTGCAGGATCGTGTTGTCAGCGATGCGGGTGGCTCGCGTTCTCCGAACGCGATGATCCTTCCGCCTCGCCGAGTGCAGCAAGACCGGAGAACGCGATCTGCGTCGGCCTTTCCAGCGACCGTGTTGTTTTCTCGGGGGCGTTCATTTCGTGTTTTATTTCTAGCCGCGAAATGAGCTAATGTCCCGAACGATTTCTGGGTATTCGCGGCACTAGATCATGAGTCCATCTGCCATCGAACGCACGCTCGGCGAACTGGTTGCCATCAACTCCATCAATCCCGCCCTGCCGGGCGGCGTTGCTGACGCCGAGGGCCGCGTTTGCGCATGGATCGCCGATTTCTGTCGCAAGCACAGCCTGGAGTTCGAGACGATGGAGGTCGCGCCGGGCCGGCCTAACCTGCTTGTTCGCGTGCCGGGCCGCGACGAGCGCCGCGCGTTGCTGTTGGAAGCGCACACGGATGTCGTGGCCGTCGAAGGCTATCGTGGCGAACCGTTCACGCCGTTCGTGCGCGAAGGCCGGCTCTACGGCCGCGGCGCGTGCGACACGAAAGCGTCGCTGACCGCAATGTTGCACACGATGCTCGTGCTGAAACAACAGCCCCCTCCTGTCACCGTATATCTGCTGGCGGCGATGAGCGAGGAGATTGATTGTCTCGGCATCAAACATTTCGTCGAGCACTGGTTGCCGAGGTTGGACGGCACAACCTTCCTCGGCGCGGTGGTTGGCGAACCGACGGGGTTCGAGATCGTTCGCGCCCACAAAGGCTCGCTGCGCTGGAAAATCGTCACGCGCGGCCGGGCGGCCCACAGCGCGCGGCCGGACCTCGGCGTGAACGCCATTCACAAAATGGCTGGCGTCATCCGCGCCATCGAGGATCAAATCCTGCCGCAACTCGCGCGGCGGACGCATTCGTTACTCGGCCCGCCGACGATGAACATCGGGGTCATCCAGGGCGGCGTGCAGGTCAATTTCGTTCCCGACCAATGCTGGATCGAAGTAGACCGGCGCCTGTTGCCGGGCGAAACAAGTGAAAGCATCCTCGCCGAACTGGACGCTGTGCTCGATCCCCTGCGCCGGAACGATCCCGACCTGACCGTCGAACATCAGGGGGCAAAGTTTGACCCGCCGTTGGAAACACCGGCCGAGGCCGACATCGTGCTGGCTGCCGCACGCGTCGTGGATCGCGCACTGGGCCGTCACGCGATTGTCGGCGCGCCCTACTGCACCGACGCCAGCAAGCTTGCGCTGGCCGGGATCCCAACCATTGTTCTCGGCCCCGGCCACATCGCCCAAGCCCACACGACCGAGGAATGGGTCGAGTTGCGGCAGGTCGAGCAGGCCGTCGCGCTCTATCTGGGAATCGCTAGAGAGCCTTGAGATGCGAACGCGTTCCTCCGCGCCGCCTCCAGATACCCCGCCGCCTTCTTATACTAATTCTGCCGCAGCCGTTGGATCAACTCGTCCACCTCTTCGTCTACCTCTCACCGCGCCTGCTCGAT
>JAOACV010000563.1 GCA_026417675.1 Verrucomicrobiia bacterium | reverse complement strand
ACGTAGTCCTTGGCCCGTTCCGCCAGAAACGCCGCGCGAACCTGCCGCACCATCACCGGCGCGCCCGCGATGCCGACCGCCAGCCCGACGCTTTGCGGCGACGGCGGCATGATGGTCAGAAAAAACAACCCGACCAGCAACGGCGGGAAACTGATCAACACATCGGTCGAACGCGACACAACCAGATCCGTCCACCCGCCGCGCATCGCCGCCAGCGGACCGAAGACGAGGCCGATTACCAGCGACAAAGCAACCGCCCCGCCCGCCACGCCGAGCGTGAGCCGCGCGCCGTAGAGCACACGCGTGAACATGTCGCGCCCCGCGCCATCCACGCCGAACGGGTGCGCCAGCGTCGGTGCCGCCAGCATCTTATCGCGAAAGGGTTGCTCCAGCGGGCCATGCTGACCAAGCGTGCCCGCGAGCAACGCGGCGGCAAGCACGAGCGCGAGTATTCCACAACCGGTCTTCGCGAGAACATTCATCGCATCAGGAACAACAGGTTCCAAACCCAACGGTTTCCCTGAGCATCACCGCGCTACCTTCGCGAACCGGGGGTCTGCCAAACGATGCAGCAAGTCCATTAACAGGTTGATGATTACCACGGCACACACCAGCGCCAGCAACGCTCCTTGGATGGCAGGATAGTCGCGGGCGACGATGGCGTTGGCGATGTAGCGGCCCAGCCCCGGCCAGCCGAATACCGTTTCCGTCAGCACCGCGCCGCCCAAGAGATAAGCGAACTCCAGACCGGCGATGGTGGAGATCGGCCCCAGCGCGGCGCGGAGTGCGTGGCGGAGCAGCACGCGAGACTCCGGCGCGCCTTTGGCTCGCGCGGTGCGAATGAAATCCTGGCCGAGCGCTTCGACGACCGCCGCGCGAGTCACGCGCGCTATGAACGCGGCGGGAATCGTGCCGAGTGTGAGAGCCGGCAGCACCAGATGAGCCAGCGCGTCGTGGAAGACGTCGAATCGCGCCGTGATGAGTCCGTCGAGGAGCAACAAACCCGTCACCGGCTCAAAATCCGCCTGTGCGCTCAACCGGTCCCCCGCGGGGAACCAGCCGAGGCCCAATGAGAACGCGAGAACCACCATCAGGCCGAGCCAGAAAATCGGCACCGACTGTCCGAGGAGGCTGAAGAGATTCCCCGCGAGGTCAGGCCAATGTCCCCGGCGGGCCGCCATCCAGACGCCGAGCGCGACGCCGGCCAGGACGCCAAACAACATTGCCGCTATAGTCAGTTCCGCCGTTGCGCTCCACGTGCGCGCGATGTCGGCCGCGACGTCGCGGCTGGTCACAAGCGACTGGCCAAACGATCCGTGGAAGACCGCGTTGCGCACGAAGGCCAGATATTGCACGGGCAGCGGCTTGTCCAGCATCAGCCGCGCGCGGGCCTCAGCCACTTTCTCCGGCGTGGGATTCTTCATCAACAGCGAGACGGGATCGCCCGGCACCAGATGGATGATGAGAAACACTGCCACGCTCGCGCCGAAGATGGTCAGCGCGAGCGAGAGAAGGCGTTTGGCGAGGAACGCGAGCATGCTGCGCTATTCCTTGTAGGCCCGGATTTCGTAAAGGCGCGCTTCGTTGCCGTTGATCGCCTTCAGAACTTCGAGACGAATCTTGTCGGTGGTGATCTCCGTGAACTGATGCCGTCGGAAGCGGCGCCAGTTGGCTTTTTCGGTGAATGCGACCTTCCAATGGCCGGCGTCGTTGTAGAGCAGGCGGTAGTCTTCGGCGGTGACTTCGCTGCCGGCTTTGTCCGAGGGAAACCTGCCGTAGATGTTCGTGTCAAAGGTCAGATAAATCGTGTTCAGCGTCATCGGTTTGCCGAAGTCCACCTCAATCCACTGCGGCAGGCCGCGGCGAGGGTCGCTGCGCCACTGATGACACTGGCCCTCGAACGGCCATTTGACGCCGTCCACAGCCGCTTCCGGCCCGACACGGCCGAGCGGGCGCGGCAGGCCGTTGGGTTTGATCATGTAAGAACCACCCACGACGGTCCACGCGCCGGGCCGGCCATAAACGCGCTCGCCGTCACCGTCGCGTGCGATCCGCCAGACCAGTTGAGGCGTCGCAGGCATCCAGACCAGATAAACCTTGCCGGGTTCGAGCGGGGCCGGAAGACGAAAGTCCGCCCAGCGAAAACCGCCAGGTCGGACGTTTGCCTTGATGACGATGGGGTCTTTCTCGCCTTCCTCGCCGACGTGGAGGCGTGCCTCGAAGGGCTGATCGCCGGTCGTGCGCAGTTGCAGCGAGATCGTGTCCTGGTCGGCGCTGGTGACGCCGATTCGCTGGCCGCGGGCGGTTGTGCAGGGCGCTTCCGCATAAGGCGTCAGGTCGCCCGCGCCAAAAACGCCGTGCGAACCATCGGGCAGCGAACTCGACGCCGTTACCTTTGCGCCTCGGCAAAGGTCGGCGCTGTCTTCATGGGCTATGTGGGGGATGTAAGCGTCCCATTTCAGGAGGAGCTGCTGGAGTTGCTTGATGTAGCTCGGATTGATGTTGCGTGGGAGTTGGCGATGCTTGATGCACAGGTAAGCCGCCGCGCCGACGGCTTGCCCCATCGTGCCGATGGTTTGCATCAGGCGGGTTGAGCCGAGCGCGACGTGGGTGACGCTCACGTGACGGCCGGCCATGAACAAGTTGTCCACGTCGCGCGTGTAGAGG
>JAOACV010000562.1 GCA_026417675.1 Verrucomicrobiia bacterium | reverse complement strand
AGATGTGTATAAGAGACAGGATCAGGCCGAGCGCGAGCAGGAAACCGTTCTCAGCCAGCACCAGCGCGGCCAGGGCGCGTTGGCGGAAGCCGAGCGCGCGCAACAACGCCAGTTCCCCGCGACGCTCCAACACGTTGCGCAGCAGGATCGCGCCGAGACCGAGCGTGCCGAGCACCAGACCCAGACCGCCGAGCGTCTGGAAGGTGGCGAGGTAGGTGTTCTCCACGACCGCAAATGACGCCAGCCGATCCGCCGTCGGCGTCGCGTCCATGCCGTGATCGCTGAGCGATTCCTCCAGCGCCCGCGCCATGGGACGCTCGCGGCCCGGCGGCGTCTCGATCAGGAAGAAACTGTAGCCGCTCTGGCTGGGGAACAGTCGCAGGAAATGGGCCTCGCTCACGATCAGTTCGCTCTGGAACACGCTGCCCGACAACAGCGCGACGAAACGCAGACGGACCGTTTCGCCGCGCTCGTTGGTGATCGGGAAGTCCTGGCCCAGTCCGCTGTGGAGAATCCACCGCACCGAGTTGGCGTCGCCCAACGCGGGCACGACGCCGGGGCCAAAGTCGCGGCGCAGCAACAACCACGGATTCTCCTTCTCGGCAGGCGTCGTCGCGAGCGTAGCGGCGAAACGGAATCCTCCGCGCTCGATCATCGTGTCAGTCGCGCCGAGGATGCGGGGTTTTTCAGGCGCGTAGAGGTTCAGGCAACTGGTGTCGTCGCCAGGCCGCAATCGGAACGGGACGACGTGCGCGCCGGACAGTTGGGCCGCGGCCGCCCGCGGGATGTTGAGCGCCTCGCGGCCCGCGGGGGCGTTCAGGTCTTGATGCAGCGGCACATCGGCCTCGGCCGCCAGCGCGAACCCGCCATCGCCGGATGATTTCTCCGGTGGGCGGTCGCCCGGCGCGTGATGGAATGCGGTCACGGCCATGATGAGGAACGTGGCCGAGGCCACCATGCCCGCCGTGAGCACGCTGCGACCCGGATGGCGCGCGCCGTTGCGCACGCCGAGCCAGACGACACGACGCCAATGCGTTGTCGAATGGCGCGGCGCGCGACGGAACCACCCGCCGATGAACAACAGGGCCGCCGCTAGCAACGAGACGCCACCCAGCAGAAAACCCGTCGCAGCCTCGGTTGCGCCACCAAAAGCCGACGCGGCGCCCGATCCACAGGCCCAGAGCGGCGATGCCCGCCGCAATCCATCGCCGGCGCGCGCCGCGTTCGTCGCCGACCAGCCTGTCGGCGTCGTCGTGTTTGCCGGCGATGAGCATGGCCGGTGATTGTTTCCGCAGCGCGCGCAAAGTCAACCCGATGGACGCGAGCGCGACCAGCAGACCGCCCGCGCCGCCGATGGTCATCGCGCCGGCGGTCACGTCGAGTTTCAAGAACGGAGTGCCAACGGCGGGCAGCCACCACGTGCGTAGTCCGGCCAGCATCAACGCGCCGTAGCCGACCGCGCCGGCCAGACCGAGCGCGGAGCCGAACACCGCAATTGCGCCGCCTTCGAGGAGCAACAGACGGCGGACAACGCGCGCGGGAAGCCCGGTGGCCAGCAAGATGCCGATTTCCTTGGCACGTCGCTCGATGCCCAGCCGAAACAGCAGCGCCACCAGCATCGCGGCAGAGAAGATGAGGAACACGCTGAAACAGAGGAACAACTGGCCGAAATCAGTCGCGCCCGCGGCGGCGCGCAGACCTTGTTCCTTCACAGGCTGGAAGACGAGGCCGAGTTGGTCGGGAGAGAGTCGGGCAAGCAATCCTCTCTCGAAGCGTGTCGCCGTGTTCCGCAAGTCCGTTTCGGCGGGCGGGACGTCCGCGCGGCCAGAGCTAAGGCGAATAGAGGTGAGGTTGCCGAAGCGGCTGGACCAGAGGCGCTGGCCGGTGGCGAGCGAAACGAAAGCCTTGGGCGTGCCGCGGTGCGCGTCCCAATAGTCCTCGTCTTTCTGGCGGACGCGCTTGAGGTCCACGGGGAACGGCGGATCCCAGTCGCTTATGTTCTTCGTGTTGGCGATTCCCGGATAATCCGGCGTCAGCATCGGATCGCCTGCCGCGCCGGACAACGGGACGACGCCGGCGAGCTTGAAGACGTGGTTGGTTGTGAGCAATTCGCCCCGCGGGCCGACGACGTAGTAATCCAGCCGCACCGCGTCGCCGGGTCGCGCGCCAAGGTCGTTGGCGGCCCAGTCGTTGAGCAGGATTTCGTCGTCCTTCAGGCGCTGGATACCGTCATCGCGGGCGGTGACGGTTGAATAGGGAATCTCGCGCGCGCCGACAGCGACGGTGTTGGCGAGATGGGTCAGCGTGGGCGCGGCGGAAAGGTTTAGGTCTTTGGCAACAGCGAGGGCGGCGCTGACAACAACCGGTTCCAGGATCATGCGGCGGCTTTCCAGCGCGACGTAGCCGCGCGCGGGATTGATGCGCGTGCGCAGGTCGAGATCGTCCAATGTGAGCGAAGATCTAAGGATTGCCTGCAACGATTCGGCTTCGCGCTCGCCGCCGACGAGGATGGCGTTGGCTCTGCCGGCCAGTTTCAGCGCGCGCTGGAGCGACGCGAGGGGAACGAAGGCATTGCGGGGCAACTGTTGGTTGGCTTGAAGGCTGAACCGGCCCGCGCCATTGGCCGGGATGACGGCGGCGATGGTC
>JAOACV010000561.1:321-2671 GCA_026417675.1 Verrucomicrobiia bacterium | reverse complement strand
GCAGGGCGAACTGGAGGTCTCCAGCATCAACACCGGCGTGCCGCACGCGATCCTGTTCGTTGCGGAGGCTGACCAAGCAATGGTTGGGCCGCTGGGGCGCGAACTGCGCTTCCATGAGCATTTCAAACCGAAGGGCACCAACGTCAACTTCGTGCAGCCGCTCGACGCGCACACGATCCGCGTGCGCACCTACGAGCGCGGCGTCGAGGGCGAGACGCTCGCCTGCGGCACCGGCGTCTGCGCCAGCGCGATCATCTCGCATCTGGCCGGCAGGGTCGCGCCGCCGGTCAAAGTGCGCGTGCAGGGCGGCGACACGCTCGAAGTGGACTTCAAAGTGACCGGGGGCGAGATCCGCGACGTGACCCTGCAAGGCCCGGCGGATTTCGTGTTTGAAGGCACCATCCCCATCTGAGGAGGACTTATGTTTACCGGAGCATACACCGCCATCGTCACCCCTTTCCGCAACGGCAAGGTGGATGAGAAGAAACTGGCCTGGCTCGTCGAGCGGCAAATCCAGTCGGGCATTGACGGCCTCGTGCCGGTCGGCACCACGGGCGAATCGCCGACGCTGAACCATCAGGAGCATATCCGCGTCATCGAGGTTGTCGTGAAAGCCGCCCGCGGGCGGTGCAAGATCATCGCCGGCACCGGCTCCAACTGCACCGACGAGGCGATCTCGCTCACCAAGAGAGCCGAGAAGACCGGCGCGGACGCCGTGTTGCAAGTCAATCCCTACTACAACAAGCCGTCACAGGAGGGTATGTTCCTGCACTTTGGCGCGGTCGCGAAAGCCACCGGGCTGCCGGTGATCCTCTACAACATCCCTGGGCGCTGTGGGGTGGACTGCGCCGCCGAGACCGTTGCGCGGCTGGTCGAGGCGCACAAAAACATCGTCGGCATGAAAGAGGCCAGCGGCTCGTGCGACCGTGTGGCGCAACTCAAGGCGCTTTGCGGCAACCGTTTCTCCGTGCTCAGCGGCGACGATTCGCTGACGCTGCCGTTCATGGCGGTCGGCGCGCAGGGCGTCATCAGCGTCGCCTCCAACATTATCCCGGCGGAGGTGACCTTGATGGTGCGCGCGTTTCTCGACGGCAAGGCGCACGTGGCCGCCGCGGTGCATGAAAAGTATTTCCCGCTCTTCAAGGACCTGTTCATCGAGACCAACCCCGTCCCTGTCAAGACGGCGATGGCCATGCTGGGGATGATCCGCGAGGAGTTCCGGCTGCCCCTCTGCGCGATGAGCGGGAAGAACAAAGCGGTGTTGAAAGCGACACTGCAGAGAGTGGGGGTGCTATGATCAAGCTCGTCGTAAACGGTTCGAAGGGCCGAATGGGCCGGGCCATTCTCGGCCTGGCCAGAGAGGATGCCGACTTCAGCGTCGTCGGCGAAGTGGACCTCGGTGACGACATCAACGCCGCAGCCGCGGGAGCCGACGTCATCATGGATTTCAGCCTGCACAGCGCGACGCTCGGCGCAGCGCGTGCCGCCGCGAACAACAAAGCAGCGTTGGTGATCGGCACCACCGGCCATTCCGCCGACGCGAAGAAGGCCATCGCCGACGCCGTGCGTGGCATTCCCGTGGTGTGGGCCGCCAACTTCTCCACCGGCGTCAACACGCTCTTCTACATCACGCGCAAGGTCGCAGAGATTCTCGGCCCCGGTTTTGATCAGGAAATCGTCGAGATGCACCACCGGCTGAAAAAAGACGCGCCCAGCGGCACCGCCGAGCGACTCGCGCAAATCCTCGCCGACGTAAAACAGAGGCAACTCAAGGAACTCGCCCGCCACGGTCGAGCCGGCATCGTCGGCGAGCGCACGCCCGACGAGATTGGCATCCACGCCGTCCGCGGCGGCGATGTCGTTGGCGACCACACGGTCATCTTTGCCGCGCCGGGCGAGCGAGTGGAGTTGGCCCACAAGGCCACCAGCCGCGAGACGTTTGCGCGCGGCGCGTTGCGGGCGGCGAAGTGGGTCGTCGGCAAGCCGGCCGGGCTTTACGACATGCAGGACGTGCTGGGGTTGAAGTGAAGCGTGTTGCGTAATGCGCAAGGAGTAATGAGAGCCGGCGTTAGCATTGGATCAAACTTGGGCGACCGGCTGCAGCATCTGAAGCAGGCGCGGGACTTCCTCCGCAGCATCAGCGACGGTGGCTGGCTGCTGGCCGCGCCGGTTTATGAAACTGAGCCGGTGGATTGCGCGCCGGACACGCCGGCGTTTCTGAACACCGTCATCGAGATCGAGTGGTCACTGCCGCCCCAGGAGTTGTTGGAACAACTGCTTCAGTTCGAGGCGGCCCACGGCCGGCCGAACGTGCATGGGAGGAACTGTCTCTTATACACATCTGACGCTG
>JAOACV010000561.1:0-311 GCA_026417675.1 Verrucomicrobiia bacterium | reverse complement strand
GTGGACCTCGACCTTCTCTATTGTGGTGACGTGATTCTGAACGAGCCGAAGCTGACTTTGCCTCATCCGAGGCTGCAGCAGCGCCGGTTCGTTTTGCAGCCGTTGTCGGACATTCGGCCGAGCCTGATGCTGCCGGGGTTTGACCACCCCGTCCAAGAGCTTTTGGCTTCTTTGGGCGACGCGCAGGCGGTAAAGGTGACAGAGAAAGATTGGTGACCATGAGCGTCAACGCCCCACGCAAGAAGATCACGACGGGGACGATCCGCGCCATGAAAGGCCGCGAGAAGATCGTGTCGCTGACGGCCTATGAC
>JAOACV010000560.1 GCA_026417675.1 Verrucomicrobiia bacterium | reverse complement strand
CTTCGTGTCCAGACACGCGATGCCGGGCGAGCCGAACGTGACATAGACGCGCCCCTCCTCGATCACTGGCGTCGGCGAAGCGTAGCTATTGAAGGCGTGCTTGAATTGCGGTTTCTCGACATCGAACAGCTTCAGGTCGTGAATGATCTTCCCGCTCTCGCGGTCCACACACCGGGCGAAAAGTTGCTTCCCGTCCTCCGTGGCCGTGGTCAGCCAGATCTGATTGCCCCAGATCACCGGTGATGACCAGCCACGGTCGTGGATCGCCGTCTTCCACTTGATGTTCTCCTTCTCGCTCCAAGTCACCGGCAGCCCTGTCGCATTCGAATGCCCCTGCCCATCTGGCCCGCGAAACTGCGGCCAGTTATCACCGCCAAACGCAACACTCGCCAACACAGCCATCCACACCGGCACGAAACAAAGTAGTCTCATCATGCGGCGACAGTAGCAAGCCCAGCCGTTCGCCGACAACGTCATTTCATTTCGCACTTTACGACATCCTTGGCGCGCGACTTCGGCGTGACAACGAGATTCAGCACCTTTCCTTCGCGAATGCAACCCTTGACCGTCGTGCGGGACAGCGCGTGGGATTCACAGGAGCATTTGGGGCTAACGTTTGATCAGCGATGCACCCGTCGTTGTGGCGAGAGGCAAAAGGCTACAGTCGCGCAGCGTCCAGAAAGGCGCAGAGGTTCGCCGTGGTGACGCCGGGCGGCATGCCGCCGCCGCAGGAAAGGATCAGGCGGCAATGGTCCGTTGTTTCCGCAAGCTGCCGGCGCACCGCGGAACGCACGTCGTCGGGCGTGCCGGCGGCGAGCACGTCGCGTGGCGGAATGCCGCCCAGCACAGTCAGGCGATTGCCGCTGAGTCGCTTGATGTCGTTGATGGTGCTCTGGATGCCGGGATTGAACAGGTTGATGCCGATGTCCGGATAATATTTCAGCGATTTCTCGCACGGCGCGTCGTTGTGAAAAAACTTCACTGGCAACTCCACAGTGTAAAGCTCGCGCAGATACGGCAGGCCGAATTCGACAAAATCCTCTTCGCCCATGAAGCCGACCATGTCGTCGAGGATCATGATGCCCTGAATGGAGGGGAACATCTCGATCTGCAGCGCGTGCCACCGCCTCAGGAAGTTCGTCACCGTCCGCAGCAGGCGGTGCATCGGCTCCGGGTCGGTCTTGAGCGCCATCAAAAACTCGGTGGTGCCCATCAGGAAGCTCGCGACGTTGAGCGGTCCACGTGAAACCGAGAAGCGAACCTTGTGACCAATGTCCTCCATGCGCGGTCGCGCCCACTTCAGGCGGTTGAGCATGAACGGCAATAGGCCATCGGTGGCCGGTTCCGGTTCCTTCACGTCAGCCGCCTGCTCCGGGGTGACGATGATTTTTTCCGCAAAAGGGAACTCATCGCGCGGGAACCGGCAGCGCGCGCCGAACGCCGAAGGTTCCGTGCACATGCCAAACTCCGACCAGAAACCCGGCAGGAACCACACGTCGGGGAAGGTCTCTACAACGCGGCGGTTCAGTTCAAACCAGAGATCGTCGCCGGTGATGTAGTCGCGAATTACGTGTCCCGCCCATCCGGGCAACCACGGGCTGTCAATGATGAACCCAACGGGCAGCGGCGCGAGGCGTTCGCCGCGCAGCACCGCCAACAAGTCGTTCCAGTGTTTGTCGGTCATGTGTATGCTTGTCGAGGCGGTGACATTTTCATTCGGCGAGCAGCCGGCGCGCAAAGATCTCCGCAACGGGATTGCCGGCGATGCGGCCGGCCAGTGAGACCTGGCAAACACACCATGCGCCGCGGCCGTCAGGTTTGCACGCGGCGGCAAGTTGATCGGAGCTCAGCAGGACAGGCTCCCATCCGGGCGCAGTGAACCTGCTCAAGAGCAACGGAGCGATGCGGTCCACGCTGGCGTCATACCAGAACTTGAAGTCCTCCGGCTGGAAGTCGCGGACGNGACCGTGGCCGGTCGCCCGTGACGCGAAGTGAAGCGGCCCGTTCGGAGAGCGGCTTACGGTCACTTGGGTCTCCGCGATGCGGTGCGCCCCCTCGCGCAGTTCAAGAAAGATCGCCCGCGCGCCGCGTTTCACGGCGTCGCGTATTTCTGCTTCGACTTTTCGGAACGCCTTCACATCGTCAATAAGCACGGCGTCATTGTCCGATATCGGACCGGCTGACATCATCTCACAGCCAAGATCGCGAGCCAGTTGCGCACCCTTTCCTTTGGCGTCACCGATAATCCGGACACGGCGTAGCTTGCCTGACTCAGGCCGGGGAAACACGTCGAAGTCCGACGAAGCGTCGTGGATGGTCTTGCCTTCGCGGTCGAGTAGTCCGATCCGTGCGTTCACGGTCGCGCGCCGCGCAACGTCCGGCGCTTTGAATGGCACGAAGCCTTGAAACGCTGCGGCGAACTCCGGCGTCTTCGCAACGATCGAACCTGATTGCACGATCTGGCCGTCAAGTTCGAGTTGGTAGCGGAGCCTCGCCCCTTCGGGTGCGGTTGGCAGGTCGTTGCAGATCCACGCTTCGAGGTTCATCGTCTCGCCGGCAAAGAACGCGCGGCGGTCAGAGCGCCATTGCGCGGTCAGCGGCGCCAAGGCGTCGCGGTAGGCGAACCATGCGGGCTTGGGCCGGCGCTCGCAATCCATAATGGACTTCATCC
>JAOACV010000055.1 GCA_026417675.1 Verrucomicrobiia bacterium | reverse complement strand
GTTATGAACGGCCGCCGTTTCCGTGCACGTGGGCGCGGATGCACGGCAAAGGGAGCGTGTTCTACACCTCGATGGGCCACCGCGAGGACGTGTGGACCAGCAAGATTTTCCGACAGGTCCTGCTCGGCGGCTTGTCATGGGCCTTGGGCCGGGCAAAAGCTGACATCACGCCGAACCTCGCGCAGGTCGCTCCCAAGGCCAACGAGTTCATGAAATCATGAGCCTGTCGCAGGCAAACCGAAAAATGACACGCCGCCAGATGCTGCGGTCGTGCATCAGCGGAATCTTGGCCGCGCCATTTTTTGTTCCGGCGCGCGCCTTGGGCCGAGGCGGACACGTGGCGCCCAGCGAGCGGATTCTGCTTGGCGGTATCGGGCTGGGCGGACGCGGCACGGCGGTGTTGCGCTGGATGCTGGCCGAAACCGATGTGCAGTTTCTTGCCATTTGCGACGCCCGAAAAAGCCGTCGGGAAGCCATCAAGAAACTCGTGGACGACCATTACGGGAACAAGGACTGCGCGATGTATCGGGACATCCGCGAGTTTCTCGCCGAGCGCACGGACCTTGACGCGGTGCTGATTGCCACGGGCGACCGCTGGCACGCTCTTGCCTCGGTGTGGGCCATGCGCGCCGGCAAAGACGTTTACTGCGAGAAACCGTCGTGCCTGACGATAGCCGAAGGGCAAATGGTGATGGAGACAGCGCGCCGTTACGGGCGGGTGTTCCAGAGCGGCACGCAGGGCTTGAGCATGTCCAATCGGGTGTTTGGAATCGAGCTGGCGCGGTCGGGCCGGCTCGGCGAGGTGCGCACGGCTTACGCGCAAATCGCACCGTGGGACGACGCTCTCATGCGGCACGATTGGCTGCCGGCGGAGCCGGAGCCGCCCAAAGACGAGGTGGACTGGGATGCGTGGCTGGGGCCGTGTCCGTGGCGGCCTTACAACTCCGCCTACGTCAACGGCAAATGGCGCGGCCACTACGATTTCCATGCCAGTTGCATCGGCGAATGGGGCGCCCACACGATCATTCAGGTCCAAGCCGGCATCGGCGCCTCGCACACCTCGGCGGTCGAATACGAATACGTGGACAACCCGTATGGCGACGGTTTGATTGCGCACTATGCCAACGGAGTAAAGATGATCCTGGCGCGCTCCAAAGACTGTTGGCCGGGCTACTCCGGCCAGCGATTCGACGGCACCCAAGGCTGGATCGCCAACTCCGGCGATGCGCACGATTGCGACCGCGCTTCATCGCCCGACTTGCTGAAGGATTTTCGAAAGATTGTTGCCGACTACGTGACGCGCACGCAGTGCCCGATGAACCATGCGCGCAATTTTTTCGATTGTGTCCGCTCCCGCCGCCAGCCTGTTGCCAACGCGGAGGTAATGTATCATTCGATGTGCACCGTGCACGCCGCCAACATCTGCATGTGGCTGAAACGCAACCTGCGCTTCAACCCGCTCCAGGCGGAGTTCGTCAACGATCCCGACGCGAATCGCCTGCGCTCCCGCGCCATGCGGGAACCGTGGTGCGCGTAAGCGTCAGACGGTAAAACGACGCCGATACGTGGCGGGAGGCAGGCCGGTCAGCCGGCGGAACTGCCGGGTAAAATACTCCACCGAGCGAAAACCGGCGCGGGCGGCAATCTGTTTGATGGGCAGGTCCGTGCGCGAAAGAAGCTCTTGTGCCAGCCGGACGCGCACGCGGCAAATTTCCTCGCCAAGCGTCCGTCCCACGATGGACTTGAACCGGCCTGCCAAGGTTGCGCGCGAGACCGGCAGTTGCGAAAGAACATGAGTGGGGCGGATTCCTTCGGCAGCGTGTTCGCGAATGAGGCACAGGGCGCGCGCCACATGCGGATCGTTGACCGCCAGGAGGTCGGTGGAAGCGCGAGTGGCGACGCCGAGCGGGGGAAACACGAATCGTTGGGCCGGCACCGGTTCGCCGTTCATCATGCGATCCAGCAACGCGGCAGCCTCGTAGCCAATGCGAACCGGATTTTCGTCAATGCTGCTGAGCGGCGGAACGGCCAGCTCGCAGAGATGTTCGTCGTTGTCGGTCGAAAGGACGGCGGCTTCTTCAGGCACGAGCACGCGGGCGCGACGGCAGGCGTCGAGCACTTGCAAGGCGCGGTCGTCGTGACAGGCCATGATGGCGACGGGCTTGGGCAACTGGCGAACCCAGCGCACAAGGCGCTCCTGTTGGTCGCGCCACTGGCCGAGCCGATTCTGTTGAATCTCCCACGCTTCACCCGGCAGCGGCCCCTGCCGGCCGTGAAACACGTCACAAGCGTATCCTGCCTCCGCCAGCCGCAAGACGAACTGATGAGACAGATCGTCCATGTGCGGGTGAACGCCCTGGGGCAGCCCGCAGAACGCAAACTGCTTGAAACCCCGTTCGAGGAAGTGCTCCACGGCAATCCGCGCGACCTCGCGGTTGTCCACCCCCACCGACGGAAACCCCGTGCCGGCGATGACGCCGCGCAAGTCCACCGTTGGAACGCCGATTTTGACAAGGGCGCGAGCGACCTGCGCGTTGCCGATGCGAGCGAGGATACCGTCGGGACGCGCTTCATAGATCCACGGCGGAGGTGGGTCTTGCAGGCCGTGCGGGTTGAACGTGATTCTCCACCGCCCGTGCTTGCGGTTGTAGCTGGCCACTCCGTGAACCAGTCCGCGACCGTATGCGCGTGACGTGTCCACCAATAGCACCACGTGCCGCAACGGCGCGCGGCGGCGCGACAGGCGAATCGAGCGGATTGCCATCGTCAATGTCTTTCCGGAGGCTAAAACAGCCTCGAAGCGAAGCAAGAAAGAAAAACGCCGTCCGGCAGACAGCAGTTATCTTGTGCAAGACGGATGGCAATTCGTTCAAGACAATACGCTTGGCACTCGCCGGACCGCCGGGGATATTCAACGCGCCATGAATAAGCCGCCACTGCGACACAGCAGCACCAAACGCCAGAAGCCGTTGGTCGGGCTTCTGCCGGTGATGGACCCGCGAATTGATCCGCCGTTGGAGAAAAAACTCCTCGCGCAACCCGGCCTTCGGGAGAAACTCCGCGAACTGGACGTGGAGGTGATCTGGCCCGGGCACGCGGTCTCGCGCGAGGAAGAGGCCGTCGCGGAAGTGGAACGAATGCGGGCGGCGGGCGCTTGCGGCATCATCTACGCGACCTGCTGGTTTCTGCGCGCCAACGTCATCGTCGGCGCCTGCCAGCACAGCGGCTTGCCCGCGTTGGTCTGGGCGATACCGAGCCTGGATCATGCGGCGTTGATCGGTTTTGGTGTCACGCACGGTTCGCTCGATGAGGTCGGGTTTCCGCACGAGGTCGTTTGCGACCAGTGGAACGAGGCTTCGCAGCGAAAATTGCTGGCTTGGATTCGCGCCTGCCGCGTCAAACAGATTGTCGCCCGCTCCCGCTACGGTCACATTGGCGGCAAATGTCTCAGCATGATGACTGCCGACAGCGACGCCAACCAGTGGCGACGACAGTTCGGCGTGGATGTGGATCACGCCGAGCAATGGACGTTGATCCACGAGGCTGAGCAGGTGCCCGATGCCCGAACGACGCCGCTGATTCGGCGCTGGAAAAAAGAGTTCAAGGGCATCGAAGTCTCGGACGAGGTGTTGCGGAAATCGGCGCGGCTGTATCTGGCGGGCAAAGCGATGTTTGAGCGGAACCGCTGGGATTTCGCCGGCGTCAAATGCCAGTTCGAGCTTCTGGACAATTATCTCGCGCCCTGCCTGCCGATTGCGCTCTGGAACGACGACGGCTTTGTCGTGGCTTGCGAGACCGACATGAACGCCGCGCTCACAATGTTCGCGCTGGCCAACTTCAGCGGGCAACCCGTGATGTTCAGCGACATCCAGCACCTCAACCGCGAAGAACGCTGGGCGCGCTTCCTGAATTGCGGCACTGCCGCCACGCGCCTTGCAGGCGGGAAAGGCAACGTCATTTTGCGCAACTGCCCGGAAGTTCAGGGCACCTACGATGAAAAAACCGGCAAACACCTCTGCAAGGGCGGCGCCTGTCCGCATTTCATTCTGCCGCCGGAGCGCGTGACGCTGGCGCGGTTTGGACGGATCGCAGGCCGCTACGTGTTGCACGCTTGCGGCGGCGAATCGTTTGCCTATCCGCACGATGAAAGCAGTTTTCTGGGCATCGGGGCCGTCTGGCCGTTTGCCTATGTGAAGATCGAGCAGGACATGGATCGGTTCGTGCAAAACCTGCGCGCTCATCACATCTGCATTGCGCCGGGCGACTGGCTGCCCGAGTTGCAGATGCTGGCGCGATTGTGGGGCGTCGAGATTCTCTGAGATGAGTTACCTCGGACTAGATGTCGGCACCAGCCGCACCAAAGCCGTCGCCTACGACGGAACGTTCGGCGTGCTGGCCGAAAACAGCACAACACTGGAGCGGCTCACCCCGCGCCTCGGTTGGTATGAGATTGACGCCGCAGAACTGTGCCGCACTGTGCGGCGTGTGGTTGCCGAGTGTGCCCGCCAGTGCAAGGCCGACCCGATCCGCTGGATTTCGTGCTCGGTGTTTGGCGGCGGCATCACGGCGATTGATTCCAAACTCCAGCCGCTGCACAACATCATCAGCACCACCGATAATCGGGCGCAGGCGCAAGCCGAGGACTGGACCGCGCGGTTTGGGCGACAGCGCACCTATCGCATTACCGGCACCACCACGCACCCCAGCTTGATGTTGCCGAAGGTTCTCTGGTTGAAGAAGCATTTGCACTCGGCGAATCAAGTCGCTTGGTTTGTCACCGCCGCCGAACTTGTGCAGGCTGCGCTCGGTGTGCCGCCGAAAATGGACCTGGCCACAGCCTCCACAACCATGCTACTGGACATCGCTCGCGGTCGGTGGTCAGCCGAAATTCTGGAAGCGGCTCAAATCCCGTTGGAACAACTGCCGCCGCTGATTGGCTCTGGGGAAGTGATTAGCGAAATCCCCGACGAAGTTTGCAGCGAGTTGGGATTGGCGCGCGGTTGCGCGCTGGTCGCCGGAGGCCACGACCAACAAGTGTGCGCGTTTGGGGCCGGGCTGCTGGAACCGGGCCGAGCGACCGATTCGCTCGGAACTGTCGAGTGCATCACTACGTTGTTCAAAGAGCCGGTGCTCCGCGATGATCTGTTGGAAAATAATTTCAGCAATCTGCTTCACGTCCACGGCAAGCTCATCGCCACGCTCGCTTACAACTTTTCTTCGGGCGACCTGTTCCAGTGGGTTCGTCGCACGCTGTTCGCCGGCGAATCATCGTTCGCGGCCATGTTTGCCCGGTTGCCGCAGCGACCGGCGCGGGTGCTGGCGTTGCCGCATTTTGCGGGGAGCGGCACGCCGCACTTGGACGCGCGTTCCAAGGGAATGTTCGTCGGTCTGACGTTTCAGACCACGCCGGAGGAAATCCTGCGCGGCATGGTGGACTCGGCCAACTACGAGATGCGACTCAACCTTGAAGTTTGGCGGCGCAACGGAATCGTTTTCGACAGTTTGCGCGCCTATGGCAAGGGCGCGACTTCCGATGTGCTGCTACAGATCAAAGCGGACATCCTCGGCGTCGAAGTGCATCGGCTCAATGTCACGGAAACCGGCTGCTTTGGCGCGGCGCTTTTAGCAGCGCGCGGAGCGGAACCGGAGTTTCCTGTCGCGGAGACGATCAAACGGGTCGTTGGCGTGGAGAAAAGTTTCGCGCCGCGCGCCGAATTTGCCGAAGAGCACGATTGCGCCTATCGGCTCTACTGCAAGCTTTATCCGCAAATGCGAGAGGTGCTGCACGAGCTATGAGCGGCGCTCTGGAACAAAGGATTCTCGAATACCGCGAGCGGCGCGACGCGCTTGAGTTTTTCGACCTGAATTGCTGGCTGGGCGCGCCGCTGGAGCCGGCGTTTGGCACGTTCGAGGGACTCAGCGCGTTGAAAAACGGGTTGCGTCGCTACGGGGTCCGGCGCGCGATCGTCTCGCACACAATGGGCGTGCGATACGACGCCGAAACGGGCAACCGCGAACTGCTTGAGGCGATTCGGGGTGATGATTCGCTTTTTGCGAGTGCGATTGCCGTGCCAGAAATGGGTGACAAGCAACCGTGGCTTGGGGTTTTGCAAGGCTGGATTGCCAGCCGGGTTCGCGTGGTGCGCCTGTTTCCTGCGGCCCACAATTTTTCCTTGGCAGACGGTCGGATTCTGAAGTTGCTGGAGACGATGCAGGGGGCGCGGCTGCCGTTGTTGGTGTGGCACACACAAACCAGTTGGCGCGACATCGCTCGTGTTTGCTCCGATTTCCCGGAGTTGCGTGTCATCGTGGAAGGCACAGGGCGGAAACTGTTCTATGACAACCGGACTTACTACTCGCTGCTGGAGCAGTTCCAAAATCTTCACCTTGAGACGCACGGCGTGACGAATTACTTGGGGCTGGACGACTTGGTCGGGCGGTTCGGTTCCAGCCGCTTTCTGTTCGGTTCGGTCTTTCCCCATCTTGATCCAAACAGCGCGATCATGCCGATTGTGGAGGGCGTTTTCTCCGAGGAGGACAAGCGCAACATTGCTCACGACAACTTGGAGCGGCTCATTGCGGAGGTGAGGTGGTCATGATTCTTGATGCGCATTGTCACCTTGGCTGCTCGCCGCAATTCCGTTGCCCGGATGCCTCCGTGGAAACCATCCTGAAGGTGATGGATCGGCTGGGAATCGAGCGGGCGGTTTGCGCGCATCAGGCAATGCTTTATGGCGAGTGGGAACTGGGATTCCGCGAAAGCGTCGAGGCGCACGAGAAGTCCGGCGGGCGGCTCTTGCTCTACACGGTCTTTGATCCCACACAACCGCAAAGCCTGAGTCTGGTCGAGCGATGCCTCGACACGCGCGGATTTGTGGGAATCAAGATTCATCCCTCAATCCACGGCTGTTTTGCCGATGACGACCGTTACGAAATCGTCTGGCAACTGGCGGCGCGACGGAACGTTCCGATTCTGACTCATTCGTGGGACATCTCGGAACAAAACCCGGCGCAGAAGTTTTCGTTCCCGGACCGATTTGAGCGATACGCGGCATCCTATCCCGACGTTGCGCTGATTCTTGGTCACGCTGGCGGGCGCTACCGTGGGCATATTGCGGCGGCGAGTCTTGCGAAGCGACACGCGAACGTTTTCGTGGATTTGTCCGGCGATTGTTATTGCCTCGGCTTGGTCGAGTATCTGGTCGCGCAGATTGGGTCGGAGAAGGTTCTGTTCGGCTCGGACCTCACTTGGATTGATCCGCGCACGCAGTTGGGAATGGTGCTGGATGCGGACATTCCAGCCGGCGCGAAGGAAAACATTCTGTATTTGAACGCAAAACGAGTTTTTTCAGGAAGCTTATGAAAACAGCAACTACGGACGCGATGGAAAATGAGTTGGACGCCCTTTACGGCATGAGCAAAGAGGAAATGGCCGAGTGCGCCAAGCATCTGATGCTCGGCGGCGGCACGCGTGGCGGGCCGACGCTGCATCACGGCAAGGGCGTGCGGGTCTGGGATGTGGACGGGAAATCCTACATTGACTGCACGGCGCAAAGCTGGGCGCTCTATCTCGGCCATTGCAACGAAGAAGTCTGGCGGGCCGTGGACGCGCACGCGAGGCGATTGACGCACGTGCACCAGGGCTTCGACACTCTGCCCCGGTTCGCTCTGGCCAAGCGGATTTGCCAGATCATGCCGAAAGGGATGAACCGCGTGTCGTTTGTGCCCACCAGCGCGCTGGCGCTGGAAGGCGCGATGAAGTTGGCGCTGAAGAATCGCCCCGGCTCGGCGCACTTCATTTGCCTGTGGGACAGCTATCACGGCACGACGCTGGGAACGATGGGCGCAAGCTGGATCGCGACGCAATCGGGCGGTTCCTACATCGGCGGCAGCCGGTTCCTGCCGTTGACGCAGCAGCCGGTGCGCGCGCCGAATCCATACTGCTATCGTTGCTACTGGAACAAGAAACCGGAGTCTTGCGGCCTAGAGTGCGCGAGGTGGCTGGAGTTGACCATCAAGAAATCGGTCAACGGCCCGCCCGCCGGCCTGCTGATTGAGCCGTTGCAGGCCAGCGGCGGCCAGATCATTTTCCCGAAACGCTACCTCGAAGCCGCCCGCGAGATTTGCGACCGCTACCAGATTCCGATGATTTTCGACGAGATTCAGACCTTCGTGCGCATCGGCAAATGGACGGCTGCGGAATATTATGGAGTCACGCCCGAATTCATCGTGCTGGGCAAGGCCGTCGGCGGCGGGCTGCCGCTCGGCGTGACCGTGGTCAAAGACGGACTGCGCGGCTACGACCCGGACACCGAGGAACTGCACACCTTCGCCAACAATTCTCTTTCTCAGGTCGCCGCGCTCAAACTGCTTCACATCATCGCGCGCGACAAGATTCTCGACAACGTCAACCGCATGGGCGCCTACCTGAAGGAAGGATTGCTGCGGCTGCAACGCGAGTTCCCGGAAATCGGCGACATCCGTCAGATCGGGCTGCACATCGGCGTCGAGTTCGTTCGCGATCCTGAAAGCAAGGAACCGTTGGATGCGGAGACAAGGGCGATTCGCGACGAAGGAATTCGGCGCGGCGTGATCTTCGGGCTGGCCGGCGTGCGCAAGAACCTGTTGAAGATCAAGCCGCCATTGATCATCACCGAGGGCGAATGCGATGAGGTGTTGCGGGTGTTGCGTGAAGCGATGAAGGCGGTGCTGAGGTGAGAGGAGCGCGACGATGTTGACGATTGACCTGAGCGGGAAAACAGCGTTGGTCGTGGGCGGCTCGCGCGGCGTCGGAGCCGGAGTGGTCGAGGCTTTTGCGCGAGCCGGAGCAACGACGGTTTTCACGCACACCGGCAATCCCCGATACGCCGCGCAGTTGGTTGATTTCGTGGAGCGACTCCGAGCGGAAGGCTGTCGGCTCGAAGCGGTCGTGGCGGATGCTTGTCGCCCGGAGGCGGCGGAACAAGTGGTCCAGCGAATCCTCGCGCAACACGGGCGGCTGGACGCGCTGGTGGCCAACGTCGGGCAAAACCTCGCGCGACCGGCGGAGGAGACCACGACGGAATCGTGGGCGCAGTTCATCGAAATCAATCTCTCATCCGCGTTCTACGCGGTGCGTGCTGCTTTGCCGGTCATGCTTCGCGCGGGTGGCGGTAGTATCATCTTCATCGGCTCATCGGCGGTCTTCGACGGAGGCGGCGGCGCGATTGACTACGCAGCGGGCAAAGCGGGCA
>JAOACV010000559.1 GCA_026417675.1 Verrucomicrobiia bacterium | reverse complement strand
GTGTGCGGGGCGTTGTGCTGGGATATTGAAACGACCCGGTGTCGGTGGAGATCGCAACGTAGAGGTTCGCCGCAATGTCGGGGGTGATCGGCCACGAGTTGGCGCGCAAAAGGTCATAGACCAACTCGCCGGTGGCGGCGGCGTCCGGCTCGACCCAGACGATGTCGCCAAACTTCGCGTTGCTGGTGTGATGATCGAGGTTGACCAACACCTGGCGCGAGGCGATGCAATCGCAAATGCTGCCCAAGCGGTCGTAGGCGGCGGTGTCTATCGCGAAGACGACATCGAACGCCTGCGGTTGCGCCGGCGGTTTGCGCATCAGCTCCGCGCCCGGCAGGAACGCGTATTTGCGCGTCATGCCGTCGGGGTTCCACATCTCAACGCGCTTGCCGAGCGCGAGCAGGGTCAGGCCGAGGGCGATCTGGCAGCCGAGCACATCGCCGTCGGGCCGGATGTGGCCCGCCACGAGAAAGGTCTGTTGCCGGCGGACGATGTCGCCGATCTGGCGCGGCAGGTCAGGGTTCATCGGGATGATTGTCCCGCTCGATTTCATCGAGGATGCGCAGGACGCGGTCGCCGCGTTCAAGACTGTCGTCCATGTGGAAATGCAGTTGGGGGGTGTATTTGAGCACCACGGCGCGACCGAGCGCGTGCTGGATGTGGCCGTGCTGCCGCTCCAACAACGCCATCGCCGCGGCCTGCTTTTCCTTGCCGCCCAGCACGCTGACATAAACGCGGGCTGTTTTCAGGTCGCTGGCGACCTCGCAGCCGGTGACGGTGATCAACCCGACATCGCCCGTGGCGACGTCGCGGCGGATGATCTCGCTGATCTCCTGCTTGACCAGCTCGCTGACTCTGCGCATTCGGAAGGAGGACATGGCTTGTGGCTCGTGACTCGTGATTCGTGATTCGTGATTCGTAATCCGTGGCTCGCAACTCGTAGTTTGTCGTTCTTCAGGCGCGTTCCGAATCACGGACCCCGAATTACGAATCACAATTTCTGCGGAATCTTCTCGATGGTGTAAGCCTCCAACACGTCGCCCGGCTGAAAGTCCTGGAAGCCGTCAAGACGGATGCCGCAATCGTAGCCGGCGCGCACTTCCTTGACCTCGTCCTGATAGCGGCGGAGGGTTTGGATGAAGCCCTCGTATTGGACGGCCTTGCGGCGCAGGACGCGGACGCGGTTGCCGACTGCGAGTCGGCCATCGCTGACGACCGAGCCGGCAACCATGCCTTTGGAGACCTCAAAGACCTTCCGCACCTCGGCGTGGCCGGTGATGACCTCGCGCGTGACCGGTTCCAACAGGCCGGCCATCGAGTCCTTCACGGCGTCAATCAATTCGTAGATGACCGAGAAGAGCTTGATCTCGACGTTCTCGCGTTTGGCGAGATCGCTGACGCCGCTGGCGAGGCGCACATGGAAACCGAGGATGACGGCCCGACTGGCGGACGCTAGCAAGACGTCGTTCTCGCTAATGGCCCCGACGGCGCTGTGAATGATCTCCAAGGCGACTTTGTCGCTCTTGATGGCGTTGAGCGCGCCGCTGATGGCCTCCACAGAACCTTGGGCGTCGGCCTTCAAGACGACCTTCAGCGTCTTCTTCTTCTCGGCCTCGAAGGCCTCCAGCAACGCCTCGCGCGAGGCCACGCGGCTCACCGCGGTCGTCACGGTGCGCATTTCGGCTTGCCGTTGTTCTCCCAGTTCGCGCGCGGCCTTTTCGCTGGCCATTACGGTCAGTTCGGTGCCGGGTTCGGGCACGCCGTTGAGACCAATAATGCGGGCGGGTGTCGCGGGCGTGGCCTGCTTGATCTTCGCGCCCTTGTCGTCATACATCGCGCGGACTTTGCCCCAATACGGCCCGCACACGATCGGATCGCCCTGTTTGAGCGTGCCGGCGCGCACCAGCACGGTCAGGGTGGGGCCGGCGCCGGGGTCGAGTTGAGCCTCGATGACAGTGCCGACCGCCTGGCGTTTGGGGTTGGCTTGCAACTGCAACAGTTCGGCCTGGAGCAAAAGGTTCTCCAGCAGCTTGTCAATGCCGAGGTTCTTGGTGGCGCTGACTTCGCAACAGATGACGTCGCCGCCCCATGCCTCCGGATTCAAGCCGTGTTGTTGGAGTTGCTTCATCACGGTCATCGGGTTGGCGCCGGGCACGTCAATCTTGTTGATGGCGACTAAGATGGGCACTTTGGCAGCTTTGGCGTGATTGATCGCCTCGACGGTCTGCGGCATCACACCGTCGTCAGCGGCGACGACGAGCACAACGATATCGGTGACGTTGGCGCCGCGGGCGCGCATCTTGGTGAACGCCTCGTGGCCGGGCGTGTCTAGGAAAGTGATCTGCTCCATCTGGCCCGCCTTCTCCTTGTGGGGTGAGGGGACCATCACGGTGTAGGCGCCGATGTGCTGGGTGATGCCGCCCGCCTCGCCCGCGGCGACGGCGGTCTTGCGGATCGCATCAAGCAGCGAAGTCTTGCCGTGGTCCACGTGGCCGGCCGTGCCGAGTATGAAGTTGCGTCCCGCGCTCATGCCAGCGCCCGCTTGATCGCTTTCACGACGACATCGTCCTGGGACGGAAAAATGGTCCTCAAGTCGAGCTTGAACACGCCGCGATCGGAGTAGCCGATCACCGGCGGCGTGTGGGCGCGGAGGCGGCGGGCGAATTCCTCCAGAGG
>JAOACV010000558.1 GCA_026417675.1 Verrucomicrobiia bacterium | reverse complement strand
GCATAGTTCCTTTTCGGCCCGCCACGCGACATTGTCGGGCGCGCAGCGGTGGTCCTTGTAGATCCGCGTCACGTCGCGCTGGCCGCTCGTCCAGGGGAACAACGCCGCGCACTTGGTGCCGTGGATGTAAGTGTTGAAATCGTCGAAACACTTCCGCAGCCATCGCGTGACGTGAAACGCCTTGGTGCCGTCGGGGAAGGTCCATTCGATGGAGAGCGAATCGAGATTCTGACCGCAGTCGGTGCTGTTGGCGATGCGCCCGCCCACGCCATGAGCGGAGACCGGCCATGCGTCCTTGATCCAACATATTTCGTCCACCTGATGGATGTTCATCTCGGCGAACAGGCCTCCCGAGACCCACAGAAAGTGTGTGAAGTGACTGATCTGCCAATGCAGCTCGTTGTCCTCCGGCTTCCGAGGCGGCAGCGTCCCGCACGCTTGCATCCGGAAGGCCCGAATGAACTGAACCTCGCCAAGTTGGCCGTCGCGGATGCGCTTGATGAGTTCCTGTCGGTTTGGTGAATGACGCGCCATCAGGCCCGCGGCGATCTTCAAGTTCTTTTTCTCGGCCTCCTCACCGGCCTGAATGATGCGACGCACGCCGGGCGGATCGCAGGCGAACGACTTTTCCATGAAGACGTTGACGCCCTTCCGGACAGCGTATTCAAGTTGCTGCGGACGCCAGCCGGCGTAGCCCGTGAGCATTGCCACGTCACCGGGCCGCAGCAGATCAATCGCCTTCTTGTAGGCGTCAAACCCGACAAACTTGCGGTCCTCCGGCACGTCCACCAGGCTGCCAAACTTCTTGCTCAGCACAGCGTGCGACGCCGCCAGCCGTTTCTCAAACAGGTCGGCCATCGCGTAAAGCTTCACCGGCCCGTAGGGCGATTGCATCGCGTCGGCCACCGCGCCGCTGCCGCGGCTGCCGCAGCCGATCAGCGCGAGCCGGATCGTGTTGTCCTCCGCCGCATGGACGCGCGGAAGGGAGATCCCAGCGAGCGCGGACGCGGCGGCGACTCTTCCGCTCCACGACACGAACTCGCGGCGCGAAGGCCCGCGATTCCGCGGCTGGATGGAGGAAATGTGTTTCATGGCTGGTTCACGGTGATCTGCAAGGGTTGTCGTTTCCGCAGCGGTGGCTTGGAACCTTTCCAGTCGCCGCGACGACTATTCTTGCGCGACGGCGGCGGCTGTCAAGGATGTCCAGCAAAGCGGCTTGTTCTGGCCGTTAAAGCAACTAGTGCCGTGAGGTAAAAAAACGCCTTCGTATCAAAAATACCCGCCCTTCTCGGTGATCTGCTGGATACTCTGGCCCTCGGCCACCCAGGCGAAGATTTTCCTTTCGTTGGCGCGGATTTCCTCGGCACGCACCAACACGTCGTAGGCGATGTCGCGCGGCACGCAGACCACGCCGTCGCAGTCGGCAAAGATCACGTCGCCGGGCTTGATCACCACGTCGCCGATTTTGATCGGAATCTGGTAGTGCGTGATCATGCACCGGCCGAGCGAGCCATTCGGGATGCGGTATTTGTAATAGACCGGGAACGGCTTCTCCAGGATCTGCTTCGTATCTCGGATGCCGCCGTCAATGCACGCCGCCTTCACACCTTTGCCGTAAGCCGTAGCGGTCATCACGCCGCCCCAGAGCGTGGCCTTCTCGTCGTTGGAAGTGTCCCACACCACGAACGCGTCCTCGTGCATCGCGTCGAGCATCTGCGTGCGAAACGTCATCTCGCCGGTGATCTTCACGTTCGGCGCGCTCTTGACCGTGAACGCGATGCCGGCCACGACATCGCTGTCGCGCAACGGCCGCAGGTGGCCCGGCAGCGACTGGTCGAGCAGGCAGAACTCGCGCAGCACGTCGCTGATCGCGCCCGTGTAAAGCTGCTCGTAGCGTTTGAGCAGCTCCTTGACGGGCACGGGGAACGGTTTGGTGGAAACGCCCTCGCGCTGGGCAATGAGCTTCCCCAGCTTCATCATCTTCGCTTCTTTTTGCAGCAGGTTTTCGTTGTTCATAAAATTGGTTTTCAGGTTTTTGAGGCGCTGGCGATGTTTGACATGAGGGCTGCAGTTTACGCCGCCGCGCCCCAACGCGCAGCAAAATCTCCGTCTTCAGTGGACCGCATGGAGGCGCTGCTGGAAACCATCGAGATTATGGGAAGTCCAAAGGCGATGAAAGCCATCCGCGACTATCAGGCGGGTAAGATAAAGTTCCAGCACATTGACCAACTGGATGAGAACTAAAGTCCAGGCGGGCGACAGGGTGGAGGCATTCAGCCCAAATTCGCCTCCCCGGCGTGTTGAACGCGAAGCCAGCCGTCATTCGCTGCACGCTGTCACGCTCCATGCGTCTTGAATTCACTTCGCCTGCGGCGCACCGTCCGCCTCGAGGCGCTTGGCGAATTCCTCCGCTGCCAGATTCTTGAATGTTGAATGCAAAGACGCGACCTCAGATCGCTGACGACCTTGGACGACCACAGATTGCTGAAGAAGTGACGCGTGGAGTTCTCTGCCGCCGTTCTCACGCAATTTCCGGCACGACGAACGGCTTGCGGTAGTCGCGCGTCAGCAGGGCGTTGGCCTGCTCGTTGCCCGGGAAGGTCTCGCTCTGCGGGTCGAACGGCAGGAGCGGGCCGACGATGATTTTCGTCGCCGCCAGATCGACGCCGTTCTCCTTCAGG
>JAOACV010000557.1 GCA_026417675.1 Verrucomicrobiia bacterium | reverse complement strand
GCGTAAACGTCGCTGGCCGGCGGTTTGTAGTAGAACGAATCCCAATAAGCGCGGTCAGTGGCGTAGATGTTGATCGGGTCGTTTGGGCCAAGGGTCGCCGGCAGGATGCCGAACCGCTGCATTTCGCGGATGTAGTGCTCGTTGGGCCGAAATCCGGGCATGTCGAACCGCTTGCCCGCCATCAAACGGTGGTGCGCGTCGCGAATGGCGGCGAGCGTCTTTTGATAGAGCGGATCGCGCGTGTCCTTGAACACAACTTCGCCACACCATGCGAGACCGCCAGCCTCTTTCGCGAGCGGCGCGCGCAAAAGGTAGGATTTCTCCGGGCGCGAGAGGTTCGAGAGCGGCTCCAGCGACCGGCGCCCAAACGCGGCGTCGGCGGCGAATTTGAGCGTCGTAAACGGTTTGCCACGCCGGTCGCGCGCTTCCTCGCGATGGCAGCCGCCGCACCGCTGCATGATCTCGTCCAGCGGGAGGTGCACCGGATACGCGCCGCAGCCGAGCGACGCGTAGGTGCCGGGATACGTCGCGCTGGTCTCAATCCAAAGCCGAATGGTCTTGCGCTCCAAGTCGCTCAACTTCGCCCCGTGATGGCTGCCGTCAATCAGCTTCATCAACCGGCTCGCCGCGCTGCCGTAAGTATATGGCGCCCGGTTCGCAAACGGCTCGTTCCGCCCGTCGGAAACCAGCCGCCGCGTCGTGATCGTCCAGTAGCTCATGCTATACATTGCCGTCTTGTCCCCCGTCAGGTCCACACGTCCCTCCCGACGGTCCGGATTGTGACACCCCACACAGTGCCGGTCCAAGATCGGCTGGATGTCCCGCGGAAAATCCAGCACCGACGGCACGTCGCGAATCGGATTGCACGGACTGGGCGGCCGTCGCATCGCCAGCAACGATTCGGCCTTGGGAAGGGCCGTGCTGTTGCGCGGCTCGTGACAGCCGACGCAACCGGTTGATTCCCCCGGCTGCAATGTGTAGAAACTGTGCATCCGTTTCACCGCGATGTCGTTCTGGTCGAGCGCCACGAAAAACAACGACCGCATCGCCGGCACCTCAAAATACGCCGAGCCGTCCGCCTCCACCGGCACCTCGCCGACAATCTCCGCCAGCGTGAACGATCCCCCGATGGTCAGCGGTTCCATCCCACCGGAGAAGTTCACCGGCTTGGGCAGTTGCTGCAATACCAGCAGTTTCTTGATCGCCCCGCGCTCCACTCCCGCCATGTTCCGGCCGTGGTAGATGTCCTCCAGCACCAGCCGCCCCGTCGGCATCCTCAGATTGATCCGGCCCGGAATGATCCTCTCGCGCGCTCGCGCCTGCAACGGTCGCGGCTCGTGACACTCCAACCGGCCACGCTCGGCCTCCGGCAACTGGTAGATCATCTCCGTGTTGCCCTCGCCGTCCATCACGAACAAACCCAAGCGGTGCGCCACCAGAAAACAGTCCTCGCTCAACGCATACGGGTCCTTCCAATCACCCGTCTTGCTCACCATCCGCACTGCCTTCGGATCGTCCGGCCCGTGCTGTGGATCCACGATCGCCACCGGCCCCAAGTGTTCCGGCCGACCGTGCCCCGGCGACCACGACGCCACCACCTTCTCTGTGCCCGGAATCGGCTTGGCGTCCAGCATCGCCACACCCCCGTGCATGTTGCCGTAGAACACCGTCTGCGCGGTGCCGTCGGGATTCATCGTCCAGAGATGATGGAAATGCACCTGACTGCGGTCCACATACTCCCAACGCATGTAGAGCACCCGTCCGTCCGGCAGCATCCACGGCGTGTTGTCGTGGTCGTTGTTGGTCGAGAGCATCCGAATGTTTTTCCCGTCCCCGTCGCAGCGATACAGCGTCGCCACCCGCGTATACCAGCAGTTCACAAACCGCCGGCACCGCGACGAGCAGAACACGATGCTGCCGTCGGGACAGTAGGTCGGCTCGATGTCGTCGTCGGGGCCGTCCGTGAGCTGCCGCAGGCCGCTGCCGTCGGTGTTGATCTCGTAGAGATGGAACGGATGCGTGCCCCCTTTGCGATAGCTGAAAAGAATCTTTTGGCCGTCGTAATGCAGTTGCGGGTCGCGCACGCCGCCTTGAGGGTCGTCGAGCAGCACGCGCACCTTGCCTGTGCGCAGGTTCAGCGCGCAAAGCCGACCACCCTCGCCATAACCCCAATACACACCCTCCTGCTTCTTGAAACCGAGCTGCTGCGCATACTCAGAGTGGTCAGAGTAATTGCCAAATGTCACATACCAATGATCCCGCCCCGGCACGCGCACGGCGAAGACGACCTCCTCGACACCCTTCATCGGCCCGTCCAGAAACCGCTTCAACATCGGCCCCGGAAATGGATTGGGCAGTTGCGGCCCGGCGGGCTTGGCCTGCGGTTTCTGCGCGCCCGGCGGCGCGGCGACAGTGATGCTGACGATCAGCGTAAGGAAAGCCGCGACCGCTTCCAGTCGCAGCCGCGAAGAGGAACATCGCTCGTGCTTAGCCATACGCCAATGATTACCAGAAGACCGCGGCGCTGGCCAGCCAAGTCGCGGTGCACTTTGGTAGGAGCGCTTCCTCATCCATCTGCGGCGAAAAAATCTGGTCTTGTCTTGTTGACAATGCTCAGTCGTTTCCTTTACAAGGGTCAAGTCCAGATTTTCCTGTAAAATGGGCGAGTGGGTGCAGGCACAACAATCATTA
>JAOACV010000556.1 GCA_026417675.1 Verrucomicrobiia bacterium | reverse complement strand
GGAACTGGAGACCACGCCGATGTTATTCTTGTCCACAAACGGCAAGCTGGCGATGCGCTTGAGGAACGCGTGCAGGCCATCCTGATGCGCCTTCCCATTCCAATTCTCCCAGCCGCGACTGCGGCCGCGACCGTCCGGGTCGAACAATCCAAGAATAAACCCTGCGCGCGCATATTCCTCCGCCATCGCTGTGCGCGCCATGGATGAACCGAATCCAAAACCGCCCGGCACAAAAACGACGGCGGGACATTTCCTTACCGAGGTTGCGTCATTGGGCCGAAAGACCGCCGCCCAAAGTTCCGCGCCGCTGGCGGGATTGACAAGCGTGATTTCCTCGCGAACGACATCTACAGCGTCGCTGATCAGCGCGGTGCTTGACAGAACGCAAACCGCAGCCGTTGAAACAATCGAACATTTCATGGTTGCCGTCTCCCATGTTGGCGCGAATGACAGCCCTTACGTTGGGTGTCCGCAGGTGCCGATGCGGGCGATGTCCAACCTCTTGCCGGGCGAGCGGACCCGTGCGCCCAGCCATACCTTCATTTCTGCGATCGAGGCGCTTCGAAGGAACATCGGGCGGCTGAACTGAGCCTTCATCGTCTCCCCTCTGGCCCGGACGGGATCAGAACCATCGGCATTTCCGATACCGTGAGTCTGGCGGTATCCACGATAGTTTCTTTCCCGCTGTGGCTTTCCACTTGTCGAGCAGGGCTTCCGAGCACCTGCGACAAGTCAATCGTTTGCGTGCCCTTCTCGCACCAAAGCAGATAAATGTTCACCGGCGGCTTCCTGCAAATAACCTCTTTGCCGCGCGTTTCCCAGTTTCGCCCGTCGGTCCTGAGCAGCTTGTGAACGTGGACACCATGGCGCTTGAACGTGGTGATTTCCTGCGCGTGGTGGGCATACATGAGTTCGCGGGCGAGACCTTTCAGTTGATAGGGATACTGCTTCCAATCCCGCGTGCGCGCCGGATAGTTGAACGACGACTGCCCCGGATGAGCTTTTTCCCATGCAAGGAATTCGTCGCGCACCTCGTCGGTGTTGGCATAACGCGCGCCTTTGCCGATGAAGTTGGCATTGAGCCACTCGATCAACTCAACCAGTTCGCGGCGCAGTTTCCTGCGTGGCCCCGGCGCTTCGTCGGGAAACAGGTCATTGGTGTGCTCGTGCCAGCCGAAGACCCACACCTTTCCGGTGGCACGCCGGTGCTCCAGGTAAAGATGCAAAAACTTCCTCTTGAGCGCCGGGATGCTCAAGTCCTGCCAGATCATCCGCCGCATCCCACGGGTGTATTCTTCGGGGACGCCTCGCGGAATGGGCGCGTGCTCGCCAATCTGTCCCGGAACGGGCGACTGAGGCACCAAAATCCAGCGGCTGGTCAAGTCTTCCCCCAGCGGCCAGTCCATTGCCGGCCGCCACGGGGTATAGACGTCGTGGTCGAAGAACAGGTTCATCGCCTCGTTGCGGCCGCCGGTCAGCGTGTCGAAACCTTTCTCCGCCGCCATCTCCATGTCGAGGAAATGACCTGTAATGGTGCGGTTGACTTTGCGGATCGCCTTGGGGTCGTCACTACCCATGAGTTTGCCGATCAGCTTGTCCACTGCCGCGACGTGATCGTAGGTGACGCGCGCCGGCGACTCGGGCGACGGCGGCGCCTCGACCCAGACATGGTTCTGGCGCTGATAGTTTCTGTGGAAGTGCGTGCCCCAACAATGAATGCCTTTCTGATGCAGCCGGCGCAGCAAGTTGAAGCCCTTCGGGTCTTCCAAATACCACTCCGCATGATCGCCAGCCATCTCCAGCGTCAGGTGCGGGACGAAATCCCGCCCCAAGCTCTGTTCCAGCCGGTCCAAGTAATCCGCCAGCCACGCGAGATTGTCGCGTTCCGCTTCGTAAGCCCAACGGGCCACCTGCCCGCCCGGCGCAGGCAACGGATCGAAATGGATGACAAAGGTGATGTGGATGGGCGAAGCGGGTTGCTGCGCCGCCGCCATTGCCGAAGTGGCGATCCATACCGCGGACACGGAGCGGAGCAAGGCTTTCATCGGGTCAACTGCTGTCGCCAGTTACAACGTCTGAACCCTCAAACTATTCGCCCCGCGACCCAACCATGCCCCGATTTGCGCGTCGTGACGCAAGCCTAGCGTTTGGCCGGCCAGACGCTTTCCACATCGTCGAAGCTCAGCAGGTCGCGCCATTTCTTGTATAGCTCGACGGTCGCCCGGCAGTCGCCGAGGCAGTATTGGGCGATCTCCCAGTGTTTGCCGTCCGCAAAAAGTTGATTCATGTCGAGGCCGGTGATGCCGTCGGCCTTGGGGCTGGGGATGCCGAACGCGCGGCAGAAAAAGTCGAGGTTGAACTTGCGGGTCGCGCCGTAGAAGGTCAGTTGTTCGAGCAGATCAATCATGTCCTTCGCATAACGGTTGCCCATCAGGTTGCGCGACGGGCGGATGCCTAGCAGAGCCGAACGCAGCATCAGAAAGGGGCAATCAAACATCCGGCCGTTGAACGTCACCAGCCGTTGGTAGCGTTTCACAACGTCCCAAAACTCGCCGAGGATGTCTTCCTCGGTGCCGGAGGCGAACTCGACCAGGCCGTCGTGGCGGCCGATGAGGTCCTGCGCGACGGCGAGGCCGAGGCCGGTGCCGCCCTGGCGGCCCGTGATGAGCGGATAGAATACGGTGTCCTTGATC
>JAOACV010000555.1 GCA_026417675.1 Verrucomicrobiia bacterium | reverse complement strand
CACCAGCACCCTGCGCCTCTCCCGCGACCACGGTGGGACGTGGATGGAGCTGACGAAGCCGCCCGTGTCACGGAATTCGCCGGACACGCCCGCCTTTCCGCTCTTCCTGGCCGATGGGACGCTGTGCGTCGCCTGCCGGCCGTCGCGGGGCTTCGCGGTGTCTCGTGACACCGGCAAGACCTGGCAGCTCCAACTCGCCGACCGCGTCATTTTGAATGCGCAGCCCACACCGGATGGCGCGGGCGTGTTCGCCTTCGATTCGACCGGCAAGTTGCATCGCAGCCTCGACGGCGGCGCGACGTTCACTGTCGTCAGAGAGTCGCCCCACCGCTGGCAACCCGGACTGCGCTTTGCCGGCGGCCTGGCGGTGGCGAAAGGCGGCAAGGTCATGCTGTGGGCGCTTGGCGAACTTGTGGTCAGCGGTGACCACGGCGAAACGTGGACGCGGCATCGCATCGAGAAAAACTGGAACCGCGGCAGCTATCCCGGCATGAACCGCTTTGCCTCGCCTGAAGGCAAATGCAGCGCCCTCGCCGTCACCGCGGATGGCGCCACTTGGCTGAAGTGCGACAGCTCGCTGATGTGTCGCAGCACGGACTTCGGCCGGAGCTGGACCGGATGCACCACCGGCCTGCAGGTGCTCTGCTATTTTCAAGGCCCAGCCATCAGTCCGCATGATCCGCGACAGGTCATGGTGGGCGCGCTGGATCAAGGCGTCTTTAAAACCGAGGACGGCGGCGCCACCTGGCAACCCATGCGTATCCAGCCCGAGTGGTGGGAGGACAAATGGCAGAACCACGACGGCAGCGTCGTCCGCGCGCACCCGACGCTTCCCCGGACTTGGTTTGCCATCATCCACGGCCACGGCGGCACGCGCCATCCGCGGCTGCACCGCACCGACGACGGCGGCGCGACGTGGAAACTCGTCCTCGATCTCAAGGAGCGATTCGGCGGCGAGTGGGGCCAATGGCTTGACGACGCCGAGATGGGCGACATTTGCTTTGACCCCTCCAACCCCGACGTGATGCACCTGTCCAACTACCAACTCGGCGTCTTTCGCAGCGCCGACGGCGGCAAGACGTGGACCCACACGCTGAAAACCAAGAACGCCTACAGCCTCGCCACCAGTCCCAGCGGCCAGCATGTCTATCTGCAATGCCTCAAGCGCGCCGGCCTCTACGCCAGCCACGACCGCGGCCTGACCTGGGAAGTGGCGTATCGCGCCGTCGGCGTGGACGGCCTCGCCCATCATCCACAAGATGAAACCACACTCTTCATTTCCGACGGCCAGCACGAGAACTACTGGAGTTATCAAGGCAAGCGCCCCGCCAGGCTGTTGAAAAGCGCCGACGCGGGAAAAACTTGGACTCAGCTCGCCGCGCTCGACAGTGGCGCGCTCTACGTTGATCCCATCAAGCCTGAGATCATGCTCGTGAGCACCCTGCACGGCGGTCGCGGCATCCTCCGCAGCGCCGACGGGGGCAAGACCTGGCATGACTTCCATCACGACGCCCCCAGCTACACCGCCCGCGGCTTCACCTACGGCGGCACCCCCGGCAGCGTCATCTATCACATGTTTGGTCAAATGGCCCGCACCTTCCGTCTTTATGAATAGACCCGCTCCATCCCGCGCTCATCGGCTCCGGCTCGTCCCGCATCGCGGCGCGTCCCTTCTCGCCGTGCTCTGCCTCGCGCCGCTGGCGGCGCTGTGCGCTGCCGGGCCGCAGGCCGCCCAACCCAACATCCTCATCCTCCTCTCCGACGATCAGGGTTACGCCGATCTCGGCTGCCAGGGCGCGAAGGACATTCCCACGCCGAACATTGACAGTCTCGCCAAGAGCGGCGTCCGCTGCACGGCGGGTTACGTCTCCGCTCCGATGTGTTCGCCGAGCCGCGCTGGGTTGCTCACCGGGCGTTCGCAGTCGCGCTTCGGCCACGAGATCAACTGGGAGCCGGATCATCCC
This sequence comes from Verrucomicrobiia bacterium, assembly GCA_026417675.1. Taxonomy (GTDB): domain Bacteria; phylum Verrucomicrobiota; class Verrucomicrobiia; order CAIQCK01; family CAIQCK01; genus JAOACV01. The sequence goes on along the minus strand of JAOACV010000555.1, from coordinate 735 downwards.
GCCGATCCGAATGACAAACGCGGCTTGCCCTTGACCGAGAAAACCATCGCCGACCACCTCAACGCCGCGGGCTATCGCACCGGCCTCGTCGGCAAATGGCATCTCGGCGAGGCCGCCCCGTTTCACCCGAATCGGCGTGGCTTTGACGAGTTCTTCGGCTTCGTCGGGGGCGGGCACGATTACTTCTGCGAGAACTACACCACGACTCCGCCAGCCAATCGCCCCAGATACGCCCACTACCTCACCCCGCTGGAGCGCAATGGCGCGCCGCAGCCTGTCGCCACCGGCTATCTCACCACCGTGCTTGGCAAAGAGGCCGCCGCCTTTATTCATCGCAACAAAGCGCAGCCTTGGTTCCTCTACGCCGCCTTCAACGCCCCTCACTCGCCGCTGCAAGCCACGCCGGAGCTGCTGGAGCGCGTGAAGCACATCGCGGACGAAAAACGCCGCACCTACGCCGCGATGGTCGTCGGTCTCGACGACGCGGTGGGCGCGATCCTGAAGCAACTGCGCGACGACGACCTCGAAGAACGCACGCTCATCTTCTTCCTCAGCGACAACGGCGGCCCGCTCGCCCGCAACGGCAGCCTCAACACTCCTCTGCGGGGCGAAAAAGGCGGGATGCTCGAAGGCGGCATCCGCGTGCCGTTCCTTGTGCAGTGGAAAGGCGTGCTGCCTGCAGGGAAGACCTACAACCGCCCCGTGAGCAGCCTCGACATCCTGCCGACCGCGCTC
>JAOACV010000554.1 GCA_026417675.1 Verrucomicrobiia bacterium | reverse complement strand
AGATGTGTATAAGAGACAGCCACGGCCGGGCACGCCGGCGGTGTGGATGTGCGCGATGAGCTCCTTGTATTGCCGCAGCCGGCGGATCACATCGCCGTTCATGATCTGCACGTGGTAGATGTCGAACAGCAGCTTCATCCGCGGCGAATCCATCCGCCGGATCAGCTCGACGCAGAAATCCACGTTGTCGCCAAAGTAGCCGGGATGGCCCTTCATCGGGTGAGTGTTGTCGCGGGTGTTGAGGTGTTCGAGGCAGAGGTTCACCTTCTTTTCCTCCGCGTAGGCGATCACCTGCTTCCAGCACGCGATGCAGTTCTTCGCGGCCTGCAGGTCGCTGATGCCCTTCTCCCTCATGCCGGTGAAGGTGATGACGTTCTCGCAGCCGTTGGCGACGGCCAGATCAATGGCCTCGCGCAGCTTTTTCACGCAGAACTCGTGGTTGGCCGGGTTGACCGGCCCGCGCGCGAAGCCGTGGCTGCCGACGAGCGAGATCTTCAGGCCGAGCTGGCGGATCATCGGGTAATGCTGCGCGCCGACGCCCTCCATCGCCTCCAAGCCGATGTCGCGGCAGTGTTTCGCCAATTCCTCTGTCGGCATTGGGTTGAAACACCAGCCCATGACCGACTGCCGAATGCGGCGGTTGCGGATTTTGAAGTCGCTCTCCACCCGCGGTGCGGCGGAGAGGGTGGTGGCGGTGGCGCACGCGGCCAGCGTGCCGAGCATTTGACGGCGGGTGAGAGTCGAGTTCATGCACGGCTCTGTAGCACCGCCGGATGCTGAAGTCCAGTGCGCGCGCCGCAGCACCAGTTTCGCCTGTTGTTCAGACGGCGGATGCGGCATTCTGGGCCACGATATGAGCGATTTCGGCACGCGTTTCGTGCTCTGGAGAAGAATGAGCCGGCGCCGGTTTCTCACCGCCGGCGCGGCGATGGCCACGACCGGGTTCGCCGCGGAAGCACCGCTCCGCGCGAGCCGCCGGATTATTGACTGCCAGAGTCACCTTTTTTGCGAGGAACTGGTCGGGTTGATGGAAAAGCGGCGGACTGACCCGGTTGTGTTTACCCAGGACGGCGTGCGGGTGCTGAAGATGGGCGACTGGCTGCGGAAACTGCCGCCGCATTACTTCGACGTGAACGTCAAGCTGGCTGCGATGGACGCCGCCGGCGTCGAGCAGACCGCGCTCAGCATCAACGATCCCGGCCCGGAGTGGTTCGGAGCGGACGGCCCGGCGGTCGCGGGAATCGCCAACGATTTTATTGCGGGCGTCGTGCGCCGCCATCCGCGGCGGTTTTTCGGCCTGTGCGTGCTGCCGTTGCCGGACATGCGGGCGTCGCTGGCGGAGATGGACCGTTGCGTGAAGCAGATCGGCATGAGAGGCATCCTGCTCTACACCAACCTCGCGGGACGCTTACCGGACGAACCGGAGTGTCGGCCGCTCTTCGCGCGCGCGGTGGAGCTGGACCTGCCGGTGCTGCTGCATCCGGCCGAGCCGGTCACCATTGAGCAGGTCAAGGCCTACGAGATGACCAGTTCGCTCGGCAACATGTTCGAGGACACCATCGCCCTGACCCGCATCATCATGTCCGGGCTTCTTGACGAGTTCCCGAAGCTGAAACTGGTCTGCCCGCATCTGGGCGGGACACTGCCGTTCATCATCGGCCGGCTCGACCACCAAACCCAAGTGCTCAAACGCGGGCCAAAGCGCCTCAAGCGCGCTCCGAGCGAATACCTGCGCCAGGTCTGGCTCGACATCGTTTCGCCCCAGCCGCTGGCGATGAAGCTCGCCTACGACTTCATGGGCGCCGACCGGCTCCTGTTCGCCAGCGATCATCCGTGGGTGGAGCCGAAGCTGATCCGCGACGCGCTCGAATCGCTGAACCTGCCGCCTGGCGATCTGGAAAAGATCCTCACCAGCAACGCGCGGAAGCTCTTCTGGGGCAAGTCAGCGGGGTAAATCGGCGAGGCCCCGTCACTGGCGATGCTTTCGCGGGCTGCCGTTTGCGTCCGCGCGGGTGAGATTTCGTTCTTTCAACTTCCGGTCGTATTCGCTTCAATGCGCGACATGGCCCTCGACAAGAACGTTGATCCCCAGCTCTTGGCGCGCCTCCAAGCGCAGGCGCGTGAACTTCATAACCAACACTGCCGTCAGAACCCGATCACCACGCTGACCCGTCCGCGCGGCGAGTCGCTGGCGCTGCTGGAGGCCTGGACGGCTTCGGAATCGCTGCGCAAACACGCGCTGGCGGTGGAAGCGGCGATGGCCGCTTACGCCCGCAAATGGGGCGAGGAGGAGGCACTGTGGGCCGCGACGGGTCTTTTGCACGACTTTGACTATGAGAAAAACCCGACCATTGAGACCCACGTGCTCGCGGGCATTCCCATCCTAGCCGAGCGGGGCTATCCCGCGGCGATGCTCGGCGCGATCCTGGGGCATGCCGACTACTTCGGCCTGCCGCGCGAGACGCTGCTGGCCAAGACTCTGTTCGCGGTGGATGAGCTTTGCGGCCTGTTGACCGCCGTCGCCTACGTGCGCCCCGCCAGATCGCTCGCCGGCGTGGAGTTCTCCTCCATCAACAAGAAACTCAAGGACAAAGCCTTCGCCCGCGCCGTCAGCCGCGAAGACATCCTGAAAGGGGCGCAGGAACTGGGCGTGGATTTTCAGGAGCACGTC
>JAOACV010000553.1:2427-2700 GCA_026417675.1 Verrucomicrobiia bacterium | reverse complement strand
GTGTTGCTCGGCGAAAAAACTCCGCTGGCCGAGCCGCTCGGCAGCGGGCAGGTCGCCGGGCAGGACTCCGTGCAGGTGACGCCGTATCGCGGCAGGCTTTACTGGTTCTGGGGTGACACGACCCGCTTGTTGTATCCGCTCGGCCATTTCTGGACGGCTGGCGCCACGAGCGATCTGCCGGCCAAGGGTGGTCTGGATCCCGCCGACGGCGTGAACCTGCGCTATTTCGTGGGCGCGGATGGCTTCAGCCGGCCGATGGCCCGGCTCGGCGTC
>JAOACV010000553.1:0-2417 GCA_026417675.1 Verrucomicrobiia bacterium | reverse complement strand
ACAGTGAACGACGCGTCCGGCCGCGAGCGGTTGGTGGCCCACTACGCGCACATGAAGTCGCTCGATGAAATGCTCGGCCACGGCCTCGCCATTTTCAACGACGACAAGGCCGAGTTTGAGAAACTCGCCGAGTTCCAGCTCGCCGACCGCGTGCGCTGCCCGCATGGCCATCCGATCCGCCACCGCGACGCCAGCGGCGAGTGGTTCTACTTCGGCAACCCGTTTCCCGTCGCGCGGGCAAGGCCGGACCTCAAACGGCTCGCCGACCCCGCCAGCTACGAGCTTTGGACGCGCTCCGGTTGGAAGTCCGCAACCCAACCGCTCGACGCCGGCGAGGAACGCAAACTGGTCAAGTCCGGCAAACTCAAACAGAGCGAGGCGCGCTTCCAACCCGTGGACGTGGACACCGGCAAACCACTGGCGTTGCACGCCGGCTCGGTGTGTTGGAACGAGTATCGCAAACGCTGGGTCCTGATTGCCGTCGCGCAGGGCGGCGGGCCGTCGTTCCTCGGCGAAGTCTATTACGCGGAGGCGCCGGAACTGACCGGCCCGTGGCTGCGCGCGAAAAAGATCGTCACGCACGACAAATACAGCTTCTACAACCCGGTCCAACATCCGTTTTTCGACCAGCAGGGCGGGCGGCTCATCTACTTCGAGGGCACCTACGCCGAGACTTTCTCCGGCAACCCGGTGGCCACGCCGCGCTACGACTACAACCAGATCATGTATCGCCTTGACCTGGCCGATCCGCGGCTGGAAGCCGCGCGCCGCTGACGCGAGGCTTGACCGCGGCGCAGCACAGGGGAATATCCGCAGGCATGAACGAACTCGCCAGAGAGAAAGCGCCGGCAAAGCCTCGTCTGCCGGAATACGCCATCTACAAGCCCAACGCGCGCGGCAGCGGCGGCGTGGTGCGGTTCGAGTTGAACCGCGAGAAGGAGGCCGTGTTCGTGGACGCCGCGAACCAGTCGGGCGAAAAGCAGTTTGATTGGGAACACAAGATCACGATGAAATGGGGGTTCTCCGACCTTGGCGCGGCGCTGGCGGTGTTGGAACGGCGCGTGCCGGAGGCGAAGCTGTTCCACAAGACGGAGAAGTCCAACAGCACATTCGAGCTGACGGCACAGAACGCGCCCGATCGCGCTCCGTATTTCATCCACATCTCTCACCAGGACGTGGCCAGCAAGCAGGTCAAGAAAGTCGGCGTCCCGCTCTCACACGCCGAAGCCGCCGTGCTGGAGACGCTGCTGAAGACAGCCGTGGTGAGGTTGATGGGGTGGTGATTTGTAACTGGTAACTCGTAATTCGTAATCCGTGATTGGTGATTGGGGACTCGCAGCCGGGTGTTTCCACCAATTACGGATTACGACTTGCGGATCACGACTCCCGAATCATCCGTCACCACTTCACAATCCTAGGCAGCGACGGGATCGCGCCGCTCATGGAGATCAACTCGAAGCTGCCGGGTTCGGGCGCTGGACGAAGTAGCGTTTGGCCGCCCGCGTTTTCCACCAGCAGCAGGCCGGCGGCGATGTCCCAGAGCTTGACGCCGAACTCGATGTAGGCGTCGAACCGCCCGCAGGCGACGTAGGCCATGTCGAGCGCGGCGGCGCCCAGAAGCCGCATCTTGCGCACCTGCGGCAGCAGGGCGTTGAACGCGGCGCGCCCGTGCCGGATGGTGTAGGGGTTCTTGAAGAACGCCACGGCGCAGACCGAATCGCCGATGCGGCAGCGGCGGCTGACGCGCACGATGCGGCCGTTGAGGCGCGTGGGCTGGCCGAGCGACGTCGAGAACATCTCATCGCGCATCGGGTCGTAGACGACGCCAGCGACGTTTCGCCACTGGCCGTCAGGCTGTCGTTCCTGCGCGGCGATGCTGACACAGAAGATGGGGATGTTGTAGAAGAAGTTCACCGTGCCGTCTATCGGGTCGAGAACCCAGCGGATTTTGGATTTTGGATTTTGGATTTTGGATTGGCGGCTGCCTTCTTCGCCGAGGATTTCGTGGTCGGGGAAACGGCGGAGGATGGCGCGCTCGATAAGGCGCTGGCTTTGCACATCGAGGGCAAGCTTGATGTCATGCGGCATCGTCGCGGTCACCCGCGGCGGACGGCGAAAGTTGCGACGCTGGAGTTCGCCCGCGGCGCGCGCGGCGGCCTCGGCGGTCTTCAGAAAGTCTTGGTAACGGTTCATGGAATGATCTCGTGGCGTTTGGCGACGCGCTCGACCCACTCCCGCCGCACGGTCTCAGAGAGGCCCTCGCGCAACCGCTCGATCATGGGCAACAGGTCGGTCACCGTGGTCAGCCGCGGCGTCATGACGTAGGCCGCGCCGGCCTGGTAAAGCTCGCGCGCGGCGGTGAGGGTCTCGGCGGTGGCGACGATGGCCGCCTTGGGATTGAGCCGGCGCACCATGCG
>JAOACV010000552.1 GCA_026417675.1 Verrucomicrobiia bacterium | reverse complement strand
GTCTTCCACGTCGCCGCCCGCAGCCTTGCCGCTCACGCCCTCTCCATCTTCGGCGATCACCAGGACGTCATGTCGGTCCGCGCCACCGGCTGGGCGCTGCTCTCCTCCAACTCCGTCCAGGAAGTCATGGACATGGCCCTCATCGCCCAGGCCGCCACGCTGGAAGCCCGCGTCCCCATCCTGCACTTCTTCGACGGCTTCCGCACCTCGCACGAGGTTTCCAAGATTGAGATGGTGACCGAGGAGATCATGCGGGCGATGATTGACGAGAAGCTCATCATCGAGCACCGCAAGCGCGCGATGACGCCCGACCGGCCGGTGCTGCGCGGCACTGCGCAGAACCCGGACGTGTTCTTCCAGGCGCGCGAGACGTGCAACCCGTTCTACGAGAAGTGCCCGAGCATCACGCAGAAGGTGATGGACAAGTTCGCCAGCCTCACCGGCCGGCAATACAAGCTCTTCCAATACGTCGGCGCGCCCGACGCCGACCGCGTCATCGTCCTGATGGGTTCCGCCTGCGAGACGGCGCACGAGACGGTGGAGTTCCTCAACAAGCAGGGCGTCAAAGTCGGCGTGCTCAAGGTCCGGCTTTACCGGCCGTTCTGCATCAAGAGCATGATGGAGGCGTTGCCGGCGACCGTGAAGGCGATCGCCGTGCTTGACCGCACCAAGGAGCCGGGTAGCGCGGGCGAGCCGCTCTATCTGGACGTGGTCGCCGCGCTCAACGAGGGCCTCTCGCTCGGCTACGGCGCGCTCAAGGCGATGCCGAAGGTGCTCGCGGGCCGCTACGGCCTCTCCTCGAAGGAGTTCACCCCGGCGATGGTCAAGGCGGTGTTCGACAACCTCGCCGCCGCCAAGCCGAAGAACCACTTCACCGTCGGCATCCAGGAGGACGTCACCCACAGCAGTCTCGACTACGACCCGGAGTTCTCCACCGAGCCGTCCAACGTCGTGCGCGCGATGTTTTACGGCCTCGGCTCCGACGGCACCGTTGGCGCGAACAAGAACTCCATCAAGATCATCGGCGAGAATACCGACTTCTACGCGCAAGGCTATTTCGTTTATGATTCGAAGAAGGCTGGCGCGGTGACGATTTCGCACGTGCGGTTCGGGCCAACCCCGATCCGCTCGACCTACCTGATCTCCAAGGCGAACTTCGTCGCCTGCCATCAGCCGGTGTTCCTGGAGCGTTACGACATGCTGGCGCCGCTGATCCCCGGCGGCACGTTCCTGCTCAACACGCCCTTCTCGAAGGACGAGGCGTGGGACAAGCTCCCCCGCGTCTTCCAAGAGCAACTGATCCAGAAGAAGGCGAAGTTCTACGTTATTGATGCGGTCAAGGTCGCGCGCGAGACCGGCATGGGTGGGCGCATCAACACGATCATGCAGACCTGCTTCTTTGCCCTCTCCGGCGTGTTGCCGCGCGAGGAGGCCATCGAGCAGATCAAATACACCATCAAGAAGACCTACGGCCGCAAGGGCGACGACATCGTCAACAAGAACATCGCCGCGGTCGAGCAAACGCTGGCCAATCTCCACGAGGTGCCCGTGCCCGACAAGGTCACCAGCACCATCGAGATGCCGCCGGTGTTCGCCGGCGCCCCGGACGCCATCCGCAAGACCCTCGGCGTCATTTACGGCAACCGTGGCGACACCCTGCCCTCCAGCCTGTTGCCGTGCGACGGCACCTTCCCGACCGCGACGGCCCAATACGAGAAACGCAACCTCGCCCTCGAAATCCCCGTCTGGGACCCGAAGACCTGCATCCAGTGCGGCAAGTGCATGTTCGTCTGCCCGCACGCCTGCCTCCGGATGAAGGTTTACGAGCCGAAATATCTCGAAGGCGCGCCCGCCACGTTCAAGTCCACCGACGCCCGTGCGCCGGAATGGAAGGGCATGAAGTGGACGCTCCAAGTCGCCGCCGAGGACTGCACTGGCTGCGTGCTCTGCGTGGACGTCTGCCCCGCCAAGAACAAGACCGAGACCAAACTCAAGGCCATCAACATGCGCCCGCAGGCACCGCTGCGGTTGACCGAACGGGAGAACTGGAACTTCTTCCTGAAGATTCCCGATCTCGACCGCCGGCGCGTCAAGGTCACCCAGTTGCGCCAGCAACAGGTCATGCGCCCGCTCTTCGAGTTCTCCGGCGCGTGCGCCGGCTGCGGCGAGACGCCGTATCTGAAGCTGCTCTCCCAGCTTTTCGGCGATCGCCTAGTCATCGGCAATGCGACCGGTTGCTCCTCCATCTACGGCGGCAATCTGCCCACCACCCCGTGGGCCGTGGACCACAACGGTCGCGGCCCGACATGGAATAACTCGTTGTTTGAGGACACCGCCGAGTTCGCGCTCGGTTTCCGGCTCTCGCTTGACAAACAGGCCGACCTGGCCCGCGATCTGGTGCAGAAGCTCGGCCCGGAGCTGGGCGACGATCTCGTCAAAGACATCGTCACCGCCAACCAGAGCGATGAAGCCGGCATCTACGCGCAACGCGAGCGCGTCGAGGTGCTGAAACAGAAGCTCGCCAACAGCAAGGCGAAGGAGGCGTTGATGTTGATGGGTGTGGCTGACGCGCTGGTGCGCAAGAGCGTTTGGGGCATCGGCGGCGACGGCTGGGCCTACGACATCGGTTACGGCGGCCTCGACCACGTGCTCGGCACCGGTCGCGACGTGAACCTGCTGGTGCTCGACACCGAGGTTTACTC
>JAOACV010000551.1 GCA_026417675.1 Verrucomicrobiia bacterium | reverse complement strand
CCCGGCCGCCGAATCAGCGACATGGCCTTGCTCGTGAAAGCGGCCTTTGACCAGAAAGATGTGGGCGACTCGCACGAAATCACACTGCACCGACTCGACGCTTACCAAGCCATCCGGTTCCAATACCGCTGAAGCAGTTGTTGTTGAGTAGATCGGAAGACTATTTTCTGGCCTCGTCCCTCTGGTCTTCCTCTTGTTTCTTCTCGGCTTCCTCGAAGGCTTCGCCGAGACCGACCATGTCTTCGCCAGGCTTGAGTTTCTCGAACTCCTGCCGGACCACTTCGAGTTGCTCCGCATTGTAGTTGGCGGCCTTGATGGAGAGGCCAATGCGTCGCTCGGTGGAATCAATTTTCAGCACGCGGGCGCGCACGGTGTCGCCGATTTTGAGCACGTTCTTGATCTTCTCGACGTGTTCCTCGCTGACCTGGCTGATGTGGACCAGACCGTCAATGTCTTCCTGGAGTTGGACGAAAGCGCCGAAACTGGCGAGCTTGGTGACCTTGCCCTCGACGATGTCCCCCACCTTGTATTTGCGCTCGATCTCTTTCCATGGGTCTTCACCGAGCTGCTTGATGCCGAGTGAGATGCGTTGCTGGGCGGGGTCCACTTCAAGGACGACGGCGTCCACCTTGTCGCCCTTCTTGAGCATTTCGCTGGGGTGATTGATTTTGCGCGTCCAGGAGATGTCGGAGACGTGGATCATGCCGTCGAGGCCCTCCTCCAGTTCCAAGAACGCGCCGTAGCTGGTGAGGTTGCGAATCTTGCCTTTCACGCGCGTGCCGGGCGGATACTTCTGCTCGGCCGTGTCCCACGGGTTGACCTCAAGCTGGCGGATGCCGAGGCTGATTTTCTGTTCGTCGCGGTTGATGCCCAGCACCATCGCCTCGACCTCCTGGCCGACCTTGAGCACGTCGCTGGGTTTGGCAATGCGCTTGGTCCAGGACAGCTCGCTGACGTGAACGAGGCCCTCGACGCCTTCCTCCAGTTCGATGAAGGCGCCGTAGGGGACGATGTTGACAACCTTGCCCTTGACGCGCGTGCCGACAGGATACTTGTGCTCGATGTTGTCCCACGGGTCGGGCGTGCGTTGTTTGAGGCCGAGGGAGACGCGTTCTTTCTCGCGGTTGACATCCAGCACGACCACCTCCAGCGTGTCGCCGATTTTGCAAATCTCGGAGGGGTGGTTGATACGGCCCCAGCTCATGTCGGTGATGTGAAGCAGCCCGTCGAGGCCGTCGAGGTCGATGAACGCGCCGAAATCGGTGATGTTCTTCACGACGCCCTGAACTACCATGCCGGGCTGGAGTTCGGCGAAGAGTTTCTTCCGCTTCTCGTTGCGCTGTTGTTCGATGAGTTCGCGGCGGGACAGGACGATGTTGTGGCGGTCCTGGTTGATCTTGACGACCTTGCACTCGATGGTCTGCCCAACGAATTCCTGGATGTTCTTGGGCGGGATCACATCCACCTGGGACGCAGGCAGGAATGCCTCGACGCCGATGTTCACCAGCAGGCCGCCCTTGACGATGCTCTTAACCTTGCCGGAGACGGTGCCGCCCTCGGCGCAGATGGCGACGATGCGGTCCCAGTTCTTCTTGGCCTCGGCTTTCTCGAAGGAGAGAACGACGCTGCCTTCTTCGTTTTCGAGTTTTTCCAACAGCACGTCAATTACGTCGTCCACCTTCACGGCGGCGGGATCCGTAAACTCGCTAATGGGAATGCTGCCTTCGCTCTTGTAGCCGATATCAACGACCACCGCGTCCGGGCGGACTTCGATGACACGGCCTTTGACGATACTGCCCTCGGCGAAGACCGGCGCGGACTTCGCGAACAGCTCTTGCATGGGGTTGGACATCTTGTAAGGGGTCCCTTCCAGTTGGCATGGCGGGAGGATCAACCGCCCCCGACCGGGCGTTCCTGAAAAGGCGTTGGTTGCGACTTCGGGTTATTTGCTACGCCCTTTTGGCTCGAGCCGCGGCACTGTGCCGCCCGCGACGACCGACCGGTCGGCCGCCGGGAAAAGGAGCGTGGGCTTATAGGACAAAGCCTTGCGAAACGCAAGGCTTCTTTTGGAATCTCTGCGGATCTGCGCTCGCATCCCCAGAGCACGCGACGGCGCACGCCAAGGTCCCACCGTCCTGGGTTGGCGAATCCGGCAACGGGCGCGGTTTATCCCTGCGGAGTGGAATCGGACCGGCACCGGCGCCAAGCCGCGCGGTATTTGCTGATCCAGTCCACCAGTGCCCGCTCGAAGCCGATGTCGTGACCGGCTTTTTCGCTCTCGATCCACTTGTGGCGGAGGATTTCGTCGCGCTGCGCCATAAACTCCCGGTAGAGGTTGGTCCTCCTGACCCACTCGTCGGAATCAGTCTCAGAAACACCGGCTGGCTTTTCGTTCTCTGCCATACACATACACCTTGGTGGCATCACGCCACCGCTCACTGGGCGCCCACAAACCGTAACAGAAACGACCCACAACGGCAATCCTCCTGATGGTCCCATCGCGCCTGCCTGGTGAGCCGGCCTTACGGGGCATTCTGCAGCAACAGCCGCGCAACCGCCAGAAACGCCTTGGCCGCCGGCGATTCCGGCGCGGAAACAACCACCGGCACGCCGTTGTCGCTGCCGAGCACTTCATAACCCGCACCCACCAGGAACGGCTTCACATTCGCGGCCAGTTCCAGGTTGTAATACTCGGTGTCGTAGC
>JAOACV010000550.1 GCA_026417675.1 Verrucomicrobiia bacterium | reverse complement strand
GCTCCGGCAAAGAGGTCAAGTTTCTGGCCGAACTCGCCTCGCTGGTGGTCGGCGACCATCGCGACCGGCTGCGAACCGAGCCGCCCATTTTCGTGGCGGCCTATTGCACCACCTCGCCGCTCAAGGTTGGCCGTCGGTCCTGCGACGTGCTCGAAGAGGCGCTCAAATACGGTTTCCCGGTCAACTTCGCCCCGATGCCAATCCTCGGGGCCACCGCGCCCATGACGCCCGCCGGCGCGGCCATCGTCGCTGCGGCGGAGATTTTGGGCTGTATCACGGCCACCAGTCTCATTGACCCGAACGTCTTCTACTTCGCCACAAGCATCGCCGGGGAGATGGATATGAAGACCACACAGGTTTGCTACTGCACGCCTGCGGCGATCCTCACCGACGCGCTCCTGCACCAACTGTTCCGCAAACGCTACGGCCTTGTCCTTAACGTCGAGCCGGGCTACGTCGAGGCCCGCACGCCGGGGCTGCAGGCGGCGTTCATGAAGACCTACCGGCAAATGGCGTTCGGCTGCACCGTCAGCCTGCCCCTGCCCATTGGCGCCCTCGACAACGGCGCGGTGTTCTCGCCCACCCAGGCGATGATTGACCTCGACATCAACGAAGCGATCTACAAGTTCGCCCGCGGCGTCGAGGTCAACGACGACACCTGCGCTACCGACCTCATCAACGAAATGATCTTCTGCGAAAACCGCGCGTATCTGGAGACCGACCACACTCTCGCCCACTTCCGCAACCTCGGCTGGTATCCGCGCCTGCTGGACCGCGCCTATTCCGACCACACCAAGCCCGCGCCCGCCAGCGACGAGAAGCTCCTCCAACAAGCCGACCAGGCTTGGCGCAAGCTGGTCGCCGCCGAGCCGGCGCCCGACATTGAACCTGCTTTCGCTCGCGAGGTGGATCGCATCGTGGAAGCGGCGCGCAAGGAATTGCTGGCGGCATGACGGCGGCAGGGCTGTGATGCGTGTCTCCGGTTGCCCTACGCCGTCACCGTTCTTGTAGCGCCGGGCGAAAAAAGTTGTTCATCAACAGAACGACAGGGGTCCATTCAGCGCCTGAACGACATTCTCCGCCGAATCTGATGCGTGAATTCGTTTTCTGCGGACCAACGCTTGCAAGTCCTACTGAGGAGCAAGACGTGGAAGAGATTTCGGACGTTCAACGGGGAAGGCTTTTACCTCGCCCTTATCGCTCGCCAGCACCACAACGGCCGTTGTCATCTCCGCAATCGCCGTGGGTCGCCCGTTGAGTTTGCCTTGTTTGACGACCCGGCCGTGCTTGTCGAGTAGCAACACGCCGCCGTCTTCGGTTGCAACGATGATTGACTGGGCCGCTACTTTCAGCGCGACGGGCGGACTGGACAACCGCCTGGACCACATTTTCTCGCAGCGGTGGTTGAGCGCCACAACCAGGCCGCTCGACAGCGCGGCGATCATCTCCTTCTTGCCGTCGCCGTCGAGATCGCCGAGGTCGAGGTCGCAGATGTCGCGACCGCCGCGCGCGCCGGGGCCGAACTGGACGTTGTAAAGCGGCTTGCCTTGCAGGTCCCACACCGTCACGCGGTTCCATGCGCCGGTGATTTCGCTGACGACCTCCAGCTTCCCGTCGCCGTCGAGATCCTCAACGAAGATGTGAGGGCGCGTCTGGTCCATCCAGCCACCCACATGGGTGTGGCCCGCCGGCACGCCGTCAAAACCGCGCGGCGCCGGGTAAAGCGTGCGGTTGTTGATGACGCCCAGCGACGGCCGGTCGGTAATCTTGCGCGACGCGAGCAGGTTCACGCTGCCTTCGGGACCGGGCACGAGCGCGAACTTATAGACCGTGCCCCAGAACTGCGGCAGCCGTTTCAACAGCTTGCCGTTTTCGTCAATGATCTCCAACGTGCAGGCGCTGCCCACAAACGCCTGGCTCTTGCCATTGAGAAACACTCCGCTGCCGACGCCGTGGATGCCTTCGTGGCCCGGCGCGCTCTTGAACCAATACTGCTTGGCCGCCCGGAACACCGCCGGGTCCATCTCCGACACGAACGTCCATTTCCGCGCGCCCGCCAGATCAAACGCGCACACCTTTTCGTCCTCGCAGCCCGCCAACAGCAGCCTGTGCTCCGACCACCAGTGGAGCTGGCGGATTCTGCCGTCCGTCCGCATCTGGCGAAGCTCCTGGCCGTCGGAACCAAGCAGATGAATCACGTTCTGTTCTGCGACACAGATCAAGGGTGGAACGCGTTCTCCGAACGCGTTCTCCGTCGTGGCTCTTGCCCCGCGCGGGCCGATCACGTTTGGGGAAGGCGCTCCGCCAACGACGACCATATCCCTTACGGCGCCGCCGACATTCGTGGTGAATGCTCCCTTCAGTTCAGGTGCAGGTGTCGCGACTTCGAGCGAGGTTTTCTTGAGCCGCGCCCTCTTCGCACTGGCTAGTTCGAACCACGCGCCCAGTTGCGCGGCCAGCTCGCGCCGCGCGGCCTCGGACGGTCTGATGCCTTCGATGACGGCGCGGCCCCCGCGCAGCAGCAGCGTCATGTAGCCGCTTGCGCTGGCGTTGCCTTTGACAATCGGACTATCGCTGCGAACGGCGGCGGCGTCAGCGACGGGGACGGTGAGCAACGCCGCGCCGCGCGCGTTGATGTAGGTGTAATTCATCTCCCGGTCGAACGCGACAACGCCATCGCTGATGCTGTCTCTTATACACATCT
>JAOACV010000054.1 GCA_026417675.1 Verrucomicrobiia bacterium | reverse complement strand
ACCCGGTGCGGTTCGAGAAAGACCTGCGCGTAACCATCCAGGCGCTCGGCTGGAAGAAAGACCGCACCTACCTGCCGTTGCAAGACGACATTGCCTCGGTGGCATTCTGGTATCAAACCGAGCCGCACCAGAAGTTTCCGAAGTTCCCCGACAAACAGGCTCTGGCGATCAAGTGAGGTTTTCCCCGCACGTAAGGCTTGCTTTTTAGTCAGCGCAGGCTCATAAACCCCCGCCGCTTGTCTTTGGGGACAGGCGGGTTGTGCCCGGTGAACGACGCGCATGAATCACACGATCCATTTTCAAACGAACCATGAGTAAGCCATCCGCAGCCTTCGCGATGAAAGTCAACCGTCCCGTCAACCGCCTCATCGGCGACATGCCCAAGGTGGGCATTCGGCCCACCATTGATGGGCGTCGGAAGGGGGTGCGCGAGTCCTTGGAGAAGCAGACGATGGCGATGGCGAAGAACGTCGCCAGGTTCATTAGCGACAACCTGCGCCACTCCAACGGATTGAAGGTCGAGTGTGTCATCGCCGACTCTTGCATCGGCGGCGTCGCCGAGGCGGCAATGGCGGCGGAGAAGTTTCGCAAGGAAGGCGTCGGCGTGTCCCTCACCGTGACGCCGTGCTGGTGTTACGGCTCCGAGACGATGGACATGGAGCCGGGCACGCCCAAGGCGATCTGGGGCTTCAACGGCACCGAGCGGCCCGGCGCGGTCTATCTCGCCGCCGTCGCCGCCGGCCACACCCAGAAGGGCCTGCCCGCCTTCACGATCTACGGCCGCGACGTGCAGGACGCCGGCGACCAGACGATCCCGGCCGACGTGCGGGAGAAAGTCCTGCGCTTCGTCAAGGCCGGCCTCGCCACGGCGACGATGCGCGGCAAGAGCTACCTCTCCGTCGGCGGCGTCTCCATGGGCCTCGCCGGCTCGATCGTGGACCAGCCGTTCTTCGAGGATTTCCTCGGCATGCGCGTCGAGTGCGTGGACATGACCGAATTGGTCCGGCGCGTCGAGGAAAAGATCTACGACGAGAAGGAGTTCCACCGCGCGCTGGCTTGGGTCAAGCAGCATTGCCCCGAAGGCAAAGACTACAACCGCGCGCCCCGCAGCCGCGAGCGGCGCGATTGGGAATGGGAGTTCGTCGTCAAGTGCGCGATGATCGTGCGCGACCTGATGATCGGCAACCCGCGTCTGGCCGCGCTAGGCTTCGGTGAGGAAGCCCTCGGCCACAACGCCATCCTCGCCGGGTTCCAAGGCCAGCGCCACTGGACCGACCACTATCCCAACGGGGACTTCCTCGAGGCGATCCTCAGCTCCTCCTTCGACTGGAACGGCATCCGCGAGCCGCTGCTGGTGGCCACCGAGAACGATTGCCTCAACGGCGTCTGCATGCTCTTCGGCCACCTGCTGACCGACACGGCGCAGATTTTTGCCGACGTGCGCACCTACTGGAGTCCCGAAGCCGTCAAGCGCGTCACCGGCCAGAAGCTGACCGGCGCGGCCGCCGGCGGCCTGCTGCATCTGATCAACTCCGGCGCAGCGGCGCTCGATGGATGCGGCAGGCAACTGAAGGACGGCAAGCCCGCCATGAAACCGTTCTGGGAGATCACCCCGCAGGAGGCGCTCGACTGCCTGAAGGCGACCACGTGGCCGCCGGCGATCTACGAATACTTCCGCGGCGGCGGCTTCTCTTCCAGCTACGGCACGCGCTGTGAGATGCCGGCCACCATGTTCCGGCTCAACCTTGTCAAGGGCCTCGGCCCGGTGCTGCAACTGGCCGAAGGCCAGATCGTGGACCTGCCGGAGAAGATCTACTCGAAGCTCGAAGATCGCACCAATCCGACCTGGCCGACGCATTGGTTCGCGCCGCGCGTGACCGGACGCGGCGTGTTCCGCGACGTCTACTCGGTGATGAACGCCTGGGGCGCCAACCACGGCACGATCAGCTACGGCCACATCGGCGCTGACCTGATCACGCTGGCCTCGATGCTGCGCATCCCGGTCTTCATGCACAACGTCCCCGAGGAACGCGTCTTCCGGCCATCGGCGTGGAACTCCTTCGGCACCGCTGATGCCGAGGGCGCGGACTTCCGCGCCTGCGCCAACTTCGGCCCGCTGTATCGGAAGGTGTAGCGGCGGCGGTTTAATCTGCCGGCGCAAGACCCCGACCCCGGCGTCGGAAACACCGTTCCCGGGCACCTGCTTGCCAGCGGGGGTCGGTTGGCGCAACTTGACAACGCCCGGGGCCGCTGGCACCATGCGCGGCCCGCTTTGGAGCGGGACCGTCTATGGACATCGTCCGTCAAGCCCAACGAGTGGTGGATCTCGAAATCGCCGCGCTGCGCAAGCTGCGCGGGCGGTTGGGCGAGTCGTCCGCCCGGCGGCAGTTCGAGCAGGCGGTGGAACTGCTGGAGGCCTGCCTGAAACGGCGCGGCAAGATCGTCGTCACCGGCATCGGCAAGAGCGGTCTCATCGGCCAGAAAGTAGCCGCCACGCTGACGAGCACGGGCGCCCCCAGCGTCGTGCTCAACTCCGTGGACGCGTTGCACGGCGATTTGGGGATGCTGGCGGACGGCGACGTGGTGCTGGTGTTCAGCTACGGTGGCGAGACCGAGGAACTGTTGAATGTGCTGCCGGCGATCAAACGGTTCAACGTGCAAATCATCGCGGTCACCGGCAGCCCGAAGAGCCGGCTGGCGCGTTATTCCGACATCGTGCTCAACGTCGCGGTGGACAAGGAAGCCTGCCCGCTCAACCTCGCCCCGACGGCGAGCACGACCGCGATGCTGGCGATGGGCGACGCGCTGGCGATGGTGTTGTTGGAGGCGCGCGGGTTCAAGAGGCGCGACTTTGCGCGGTTGCATCCGGGCGGTTCGATCGGTCGCAGCCTGCTTTTCCAGGTCAAGGACATCATGCGCACCGGCGACCGCAACGCGGTCATCGCCTCGGGCCGCACGGTCAAGGAGGCGATCATGGCCATGACGCGCGCCAAGAGCGGCTCCATCAGCATCGTGGACGGACGCGGCAAGCTCGTGGGCGTTTTCACCGACGGCGATTTCCGCCGGCACATCGAGCGCGACGAGCACATCATGCGGCGCAAGCTGCGCGAAGTGATGACGCCGCATCCGGTCGTGGTCCACGAAGATCAGCTCGCCGTCGAGGCGGTGAAGATTTTCAACGAGCGCGAAATTGACGACCTGGTGGTCGTGGACCGGCACCACCGGCCTGTGGGGCTGGTGGACTCGCAGGACTTGCCGAAATTCAAGATCATGTAGAATTTGGGCGCAACCGAAAGCAAACTACCGAAAGACTGAAGAAAGACAGAGACGTTTATGGCATCCGCAAACGACCTTCGCAAAGGCATGGCGATCAAATACAACAACGACGTCTGCGTCGTGCTCGACATGCAGCACCGCACGCCCGGCAACCTGCGCGCGTTCGTGCAGGCCAGCCTGCGCAGCCTCCGCTCCGGGCGCACCAGCGATGTCCGGTTCAGCTCCACCGAGCGCGTCGAGGTGGTGCCGATGGAGACCCGCAAGCTCGAATACAGCTACAAAGACCAGAGCGGCTATCATTTCATTGACCCGCAGAGCTATGAGGAAACCGTGTTGCAGGAAGACCTCGTCGGCCACGCCAAGGACTTCCTCGTCGAGAACACCCCGGTGGACGTCATCTTCGTGGAAGGCAAGGCCGCCCTCATTGAGCTGCCCGCCACCGTGGAGCTTACCGTCGTCGAATCCCCCGAAGCCGTGCGCGGCGACAGCGCCACCAACGTCCAGAAAACCGTCACGCTCGAAACCGGTTACTCCATCCAGGTGCCGCTGTTCATCAAAGAAGGCGAAAAGATCAAGGTCCGCACCGAAGACGGCGCATATCTGAGCCGGGCCTGACCCGACGGTTGCGCCAATCGGCTAGGGCGCGGGCGGGTCGCCGGGCGCGGGCGCGCCTTTGCCCGACTTGCCGGATTTCGATTTGCCTCCGCCATCACCGGGACGAGGCGGAGGCGGGCCGGGCACTGGCATGGGCACCGGGACCACGACTTCCACCGGCGCCGTTTCACGCTGCTGGACTCCCTGGTTTTCGCGGACCGCGACGACCAGGCCGTTGCGAAACGTCACCTGTCGCGAGCCTACGGCCACTTTCCGATACAACGTCTCGGTCACATAGAAACCCCCGACCCACGATGTCTGCGTGTAAGGCTCGCTGCGGTAGGTGATGAACTGCCACGTCTCTTCCTCGCCTTGCGCGGTGGCCGTGCGGCTCTTCTCAGTCGGTTGGCCCCACGCGGCGATCACCTCCGCCGGCGTCATGCCGATCAGCACTTGATGACGGGCGATAGCCGCGCGGTTGGTCTGCATCCGCTCCCGGCGTTGGTCCAGCTCGGCGCGCTGCTCCAGCGACAACGGCTCCAAAGCATCCGCGTCCACCCACCCGCGCATCGGGCCGGTCACCATACGCGCCTCGACGAAATAACGTCTCTCGGCGTAGCCCAACAACGACACCACCTGGCCCTGCCGCAGCGGAGCCAGAATCGTGGACTGGTCTCGCGAAAAAGTCAGCGACACGGGACGGCGAGTCTTCAGGACAAGCGGTTTCATGCCCGCCTCATCGAGATAAAGCACGTCCGCGTGCCGGATTTCTCCGGCGAGGGCGGTGTTGACAGCGATGACCGCCAGCCCGCACAAGAGACACGCTCGACCCGTCGGGTTCATGGTTGGCCAAGGCTACCCCCGCCGCTCCGTCGTGTCAAACCACACGCGAACTCCGTCAACTTTGCGTGGACAGTGGCGGCGGCTTGTGATACGTAGTCGCGTCCTTTGGACGCCGGCGCAGGTCCGTTGGGACTTCGCGGGCGTCCTTGGCCGGGGCGTAGCGCAGCTTGGCTAGCGCGCTTGGTTCGGGACCAAGAGGTCGAGGGTTCAAATCCCTCCGCCCCGACCATTCCGTATTCACGCGAGTTGATCGGGAGAAACTCGCTTGGTGACAACGATGGAAACAACGTGGCGCGGTAGATCACCGGGGCCGCACAAGCCTCCTCAGGGGCCGCGCGAGGCGGAGGCGGCCAGAGGGGATGACTCATCCGGAGGCGCGCTTTCCGCGCGGGCGCGGCCTACAGCCGGTTGCGGTAGCGCCAGAATGCGAACACGAGGATGGCGGCAATAGCGGCAGACGCCGCAAAGAACAGCACGGATTCCCCTGCGCTGCCGCTTGCCGGCGGTTTCATCTTTTGCACGGCGCGCTTGGGCGACTTGGCGCGGGGGCCGATGATCTTGGCGTGGCTCTTGCCGCCCATCGCGCTGGCTCCTCCCGCAAAGGCCGGCGCGATCTCGGCAGCGCGGCCAAGGTCTTTGATGGCCTGGTCATGGTCCAGCCTGTTCTCGCTCAGGGAGATGCCGCGGTTGTTCAACGCCTCGGCCAGTCTCGGATTCCATTCGAGGGCGCGCTTGAAATCCTGAAGCGCCCGCTCCAAGTCGCCCTTGTCGCGATACGCCAGCCCGCGGTTGTAGTAGGCCTCCGCGAAGTGCGGCTTTAACTCGATGGCGCGGTTGAGGTCCTGAATGGCCCGGTCGAGGTCGCCTTGGTCGCGATAGGTCAGGCCGCGGTTGTAGTAGGCTTCCGCGAAGTGCGGGTTCAACTCGATGGCGCGGTTGAGGTCCTGAATGGCGCGGGCGAGATCGCCGTCGAGCCGGTGCGCGACGCCGCGGTTGTTATAGGCGTCCACGTAGTTCGGTTGCAGCGCGATGGCGCGGTCGTAATCTTGGAGCGCGAGTTCAAGATCGTTCTGCCGCACATAGACGTTGCCCCTCCCTAGGTAACCCGACGGGTTATCCGGCGCCAGCTCGATGGTGCGGTTGAAATCCTGATACGCCCGGTCGTAATCGCCCTTTTCCCAATAGGCGTTCCCTCGACCCCAAACCGCCTCCGCCAGGTTCGGATTCAGTTGGAGGGCTTGATTGTAGTCCTCAATGGCCCGGTCGTAGTCGCCTTGCTCGCGATAAACCTGGGCGCGGCTGGTGTAGGCCTCGGCGAAGTTCGGGTTCAACTGAATGGCCTGATCGAAACTCCGAACGGCCGACTCCCAATCCCCCTGCGCGCGCTGGGCGACGCCGCGATTGTAGTAGGCGTCCATCAACGTCGGTTGCAACGCAAGGGCCTGGTTGTATTGTTGGATCGCCTGATTGTAGTCGCCCTGGCGAAAATAGACGTTGCCGCGGCCCAGATACGCCAGCGCGTAACCCGGCTCCACTGCAATGGCGCTATTGAAATCCTGAAGTGCGAGCTGATATTCGCCCTTCTCCCAATACAAGTTCCCCCGGCGCCAATACGCTTCGCCGGAGCCGGGGTTGGCCTCGATGGCGCTTGTGTATTGCTGTAGGGCCTGGCTGTAGTCCGTTTGCGCCTCGGCCACGGCGCTCGCGCCAAGACACGCCAGAAACACACCGGCAGCCACAAGGCTCCCTCTCACAAGGGCACCTCCATTCCATCGCCATGCGTCGCATCCATCGCGCGCACAGCATCCGACGGCGCCCCCAAACGGTCAAACGGAAAAGTGGCGCGGCCAGAGTGTTCAGAAACGGCGGCGCGCTGGCGCTACGAGATGTGCGAAAGGTTTTGGAACTCCCCGCTTCAACCGCTTCTGCATTTGCGTCGGTCATGGCCACGGAAAGCTGGCTAAAGCCGGGACGCGAACTTCTTCTCGCTAACCCCATCCACACGGATGCGATTCTTGTCCATTTACCGACGGCCCGCATGTGGTTCATAATGCCGACAACATGGAAACCGAAATCAACGGGAAGATCGCGCTCGTGACGGGTGCCGGTCAGGGCATCGGCCGGGCCATCGCGCTCGCGCTCGCTGCGCGGGGCGCGACGGTGGCAGTTAATGACGTGAAACGCGAGAAAACCGACAAGGTCGTGGCCGAGATCGTCGCGGCTGGCGGCGGGGCTTTTGCGGCCTGCGCGGATGTCTCGCGGCGCGACGAGGTGGAGCGGATGGTTGGCGGCATCGTGGGGCAGTTCGATCGGCTCGACATTCTCGTCAACGGGGCGCGTGTGGAGCCGCCGCGACCGGCGGGGATGGGGCCGGAGGATTGGTGGAACCGCGTGCTGGATGTGGACCTCAAAGGCGCGTGGCTCTGCTCGATGGCGGCTTTGGAGCCAATGAAACGCCGGCAGTTCGGCCGCATCATCAACATCTCGTCCATTCAAGCCTACATGGGCAACGCCGACGAGGAATGGATCGCCTACAGTTGCTCCAAGGCCGGCATGGGCGGGCTGACTCGCTCGCTGGCCCTGGCGGGCTTGAAGCTCGGCATCACCGCCAACGCCATCGCGCCCGATTACATCGAGACGGAGGTCATGGAGGCGCGTTGGGGCCGCGAGAAGATGCGCGAACTCGCCGCCGGCGTCCCGATGGGCCGCGCCGGCAGGCCGGAAGAAGTGGCCGATGCGGTTCTTTTTCTCGTGAAGTCGGGCTTCATCACCGGCGAGACCATTTTCCTCACAGGAGGCCGCTTCGTGATCGGCAGTCGCTAACGCCGAATCACGAGTCACGAATTACGCATTACGAATTACGTCCCCATGAAAATCACGGCCATCAAAACCTTTCTCTGCGACGCCTACCGCGCGAACCTGTCGTTCGTGAAAATCGAAACTGACGCGGGTCTGCACGGCTACGGCGAGATGACGCTCGAATTCCACGACCGCGCCGTCCTCGGCTGCATCGAGGACCTCGCGCCGTCGTGGATCGGCCGCGACCCGATGGACATCGAGGCGCTCTGGCATGATTCCTATCGGGACGCCTACTGGCGTGGCGGACCGGTGCTCTCGACCTCGCTCGCCGCGCTGGAGATGGCGTGCTGGGACATCAAGGGCAAGGCGCTCGGCCAGCCCGTCTGGCAACTGCTCGGCGGCAAATGCCGCGACCGCGTGCGCTGCTACGCGAACGCGTGGTTTGCGCCCGCGAAAACGCCCGCCGAGTTCGCCGCGAAGGCGAAGGAAGCGGTTGCGCGCGGCTGGAAGGCGCTGAAGTGGGACCCGTTCGGCAACGCGCACCGCGACATCACGCGCGCCGAGCTGCTCGATGCGGCGCGTTGCGTCGCGGCGGTGCGCGAGGCGGCCGGCGACGCTGACTTGCTCATCGAAGGCCATGGCCGGTTCAACATCGAGAGCGCGTTGCGCGTCGCCAGCGCGCTCGCGGAGTTCGACATCCTGTGGTTCGAGGAGCCGCTTTTCCCTGAACTGCTCGACGCGCTGGCGGAACTGAAACGTCGCGTGTCCGTGCCCATCGCCGCGGGCGAGCGCGTCTACACGCGCTTTGCGGCGCGCGAGTTCATCGAGAAACGCTGCGCGGATTTCATCCAGCCCGACATCAGCCGCGTTGGCATCAAGGAAATGCGCGTTATTGCCGGCATGGCCGAGGCGGCGGGCATCAGCTTTTGCCCCCACAATCCCGCCGGCCCGGTCACCAATATGGCGACGCTCCACGTTGCCGCTTCGACGCCGAATTTTTTCCTGCTAGAGACCATGGCCAACGACGTGCCGTGGCGCGGCGAGTTCAGCGACGAGGACGTGCGCGTGGTGGGCGGCGAGATGCTCATCCCGACCCGGCCCGGCCTCGGCATCGAGTTGAACGAAGCCGGGCTGGCGAAACATCCGCCGAAACGCCACCGTCTTCGTCACTACCGTGGCGACCTCACCGCGATCCGGCCAACCGACGCGAAAGAATGGTTCAAGCGATAAAGATCGTGAGCCGGACATGCACGTCGGGTCCGCGAGAAGGAACAACGACCATGACGCGGCCCGCTCTTGCCGATTGCGTTCACGTTTCTCCGCGCCCGCATTGAAAAGCCCGCGTGCGCCGGGGTATAAAGGCAGCCATGAAGACAAGAACGCTGCTCCGGCTTGATTCCCTTTCACGGCGCATCGCAATCCTTCTCTGGATGTCGCTGGAGGCGACCGGCCTGGCCGCGCCGACTGGGAGGGAGGCCGAGGCGAAGCAAATCGCCTGGATGGCCGGCTTTCACGGCGGCTTGGTTGTCCACGTCGGCTGCGGCGACGGCCGCCTCACTGCGGCGCTGCGCCTCGCGGAGAATTGCGTCGTCCACGGGCTGGACGCCGACGCGAAGAACATCGAGGCGGCGCGCGCAACCATTCGCACGCTCGGCCTCTACGGCCCCGTCTCCGTCATGCGCTGGAGCGGACGGAGGCTGCCTTACGTGGACAACCTCGTGA
>JAOACV010000549.1 GCA_026417675.1 Verrucomicrobiia bacterium | reverse complement strand
AGAGCAGTCTCCTGCGAACAGAAGGTTGGCGGTTTGCGTCCTGCATTACGAATCCAGACCACGCCCGTCCGCAGGAGGCCATCGTTTGCCTGCGCGGCGCCTCAATGCCGGAAGTGCCGCGCGCCGGTGAAGACCATCGCCATCCCGCGCTCGTCGGCGGCTTTGATGACGTCCGCGTCGCGCATGGCGCCGCCGGGCTGGATCGCGGCGGTTGCGCCGGCGTCGGCGGCGGCCAGCAGCCCGTCGGGGAACGGGAAGAACGCATCGCTGGCCACGGCACTGCCTTGCAGCGACAGCTTCGCCTCGCCGGCTTTCCACACAGCGATGCGCGAGCTGTCCACGCGGCTCATCTGGCCCGCGCCGACGCCGAGCGTGCGGTCGGGGCCCGCATAGACGATGGCGTTGGACTTCACGTGCTTGCAGACGCGCCAGCCGAAGAGCAGCGCTTTCATCTCCGTCTCGGTCGGCGCGCGTTTGGTGACGACTTTCAGTTCGGCGGCAGTGATCGACTTCGTGTCGCGGTCCTGCACGAGGAATCCACCGGCCACGGCGCGGAAATCCACGCCCGGCGCGGTCGCGGGATTCTGTTTCATCCGCATCAGCCGCAGGTTTTTCTTCTTCTGCAGCAGCGCGAGCGCGTCCGGCGCAAAGTCGGGCGCGATGATGACCTCGCTGAAGATTTCGCTGATGGCCTCGGCGATGGCGAGGTCGAGCGGGCGGTTGACGACGATGATGCCGCCGAACGGCGCTTGCTTGTCGGTCGCGTAAGCCTTGTCCCACGCCTCGCGCAATCCCGCGCCCTGGCCGACGCCGCACGGGTTGGTGTGCTTGAGGATCGCGCAGGTCGGCGGATCGTCGGCAAACTCGCCGATCAAGCCGGCGGCGGCGCTGATGTCGAGGATGTTGTTGTAGCTCAGTTCCTTGCCGTGAAGCTGGTCGAAGCTTTCGCGGAACGCCCCGTAGAGCGCGGCGCGCTGGTGCGGGTTTTCGCCGTAACGCAGGTCCTGCGTCTTGGCGGCGGTCACGGTGAAGCGGTCGGGCCAGGCGAACTCGTTCTTTTCCTCGCAGCGGACCTTGTGGAGATAAGCGGCGATGGCGGCGTCGTAGGCGGCGGTGGTCTGATAGACCTTGATGGCAAGCCGTCGGCGGAGGTTGAGACAGGTGTCGCCGCCGTGTTTGCGGATGCCTTCGAGGACGACCGGATAATCCGCCGGGTCCACGACGACGGTGACGCTCGCGTGGTTCTTGGCGGCGCTGCGGAGCATCGAGGGACCGCCGATGTCAATGTTCTCGATCGCCTCGTGCAACTCCACGCCGGGTTTGGCGACGGTCTTCTCGAACGGGTAAAGGTTCACCACGACGAGGTCAATCGGCTTGATGCCGTGTTTAGCCGCGGCGGCTTCGTGTTCGGCGTTGCCCCGCAGGAACAGCAGCCCGCCGTGAACCTTCGGGTGGAGCGTTTTCACGCGGCCGTCCATCATTTCGGGAAAGCCGGTGTATTCGCTGACGTCCGTCACCTTCAGCCCTGCGTCGCGCAGCGCCTTGGCGGTGCCGCCGGTGGACAGAATCTCCACGCCGAGCGCCGCCAGTTCGCGGGCGAACTCCACGAGGCCGGTCTTGTCGGAAACCGAAATCAGTGCGCGTTGGATCTTGCTCATGGGCCGGCAGCGTAGCGGGCGCCGCGCCTTGCGTCACGGAGATTTTGTCCCCACGGGGCGACGCGCCGTGTTGCGCTGGCGGGCCGCTCGTGGAATAGTGCCCCGGCGATGGCCTCCAACGAACCCAAACCGAAGGCAGACGCCGCGTTTGCGCCGGCGTGTCCGATCCCGATCTCGAACTATCCGAACGTGCTGCTCGCCCACGGCGGGGGAGGGAAGCTGATGCATCAGCTCGTCGAGAAGATGCTGGTTCCGGCGTTCGGCAGCGCGGCGCTCGAGGCGCGCCACGACGGCGCGGTGCTGCGGATCGGCGACGCGCGGCTGGCGTTCACGACGGACTCCTACGTCGTGCGGCCGTTGTTCTTCCCCGGCGGCGACATCGGTCAACTGGCGGTGCACGGCACGGTCAACGACCTTGCGATGTGCGGCGCGCGGCCGCTTTATCTCAGCGCCGGGTTCATCATCGAGGAAGGGTTGCCGATGGACACGCTTTGGCGCATCGTCCGGTCCATGCGCGCGGCCGCCGACGCGGCGGGTGTGCAGTTGGTCACCGGCGACACGAAGGTCGTGGACAAGGGCAAAGGCGACGGCATCTTCATCAGCACCGCCGGCATCGGCGTCGTGGAGCACGACCGCGTCATCGCGCCCCGCAGCGTCCGCGCGGGCGACTGCCTGCTGGTCAACGGCGACCTGGGCCGCCATGGCATCGCCATCATGGCGGTGCGGGAGGGCTTGCAGTTCGAGACCACCATCGAGAGCGACAGCGCCGCGTTGGCCGGCATCGTGCTGGAGCTGCTGTGCGCGGGCGTCGAAGTCCATTGTCTGCGCGACCTCACGCGCGGCGGGCTGGCCAGCGCGCTCAACGAAATCGCCGAAACCGCCCGTGTCGGCATCGCCATTGACGAGAGCGTCATTCCTGTCCGCGAAGACGTGCATGGCGCGTGCGAAATCCTCGGCTTCGATCCGCTATACGTGGCCAACGAGGGCCGTTTCGTTGCGTTCGTCGCTCCCGCCGACGCCGAGCGCGCGCTGGCCCTCTTGCGCGCC
>JAOACV010000548.1 GCA_026417675.1 Verrucomicrobiia bacterium | reverse complement strand
GACGTAATCGAAGTCGCCATGCACCGCGATCGCCAAGTTCGCCGGCAGCGTCCACGGCGTTGTCGTCCAGATGATCACGAAGTAGCCGGGCTTGTCTTTGACGGGAAACTTCACATAGACCGACGGCGACTTGTGATCCATGTATTCCGCCTCCGCGGTCGCCGCGGCGAGCGCCGTGCGACAGGTGATGCACCAGTAAACCGGTTTGTTGGCGCGATAGACGTAGCCTTGATGCCAGATGTCGAAAAATGCCGAGACGATCGCCGCTTCGTATTCCGGCGACATCGTCAGGTAGGGCCGCGCCCAGTCGCCGAACACGCCGAGCCGCTTGAACTGTGTGCGCTGCACGTCGAGAAAGTGCTCCGCATATTTCCGGCACCGCTCGCGCATCTGCGCCTGGGTGAGCCGTTCGCCGCTCTGTTGGAGTTCCTTTTCGACTTTCAGTTCGATCGGCAACCCGTGGCAGTCCCAGCCCGGCACATATGGCGCGCGGTGGCCGGTCATCGTGGCGGCCTTGACCACCACGTCCTTGAGAATCTTGTTCAGGGCCGTGCCGATGTGAACGTTGCCGTTGGCATACGGCGGCCCGTCGTGCAGCACGAACAACGGGGCGTCGCGACGGGCCTCCTGGATCCGCTCGTAGAGCCGTGTTTGCTCCCAGCGCGCAAGCATCTCCGGCTCGCGCCGGACCAGATCCGCCTTCATCGGGAACGCCGTCTGCGGCAGATTCAGCGTTGACTTGTAGTCGGTGCCCATGCTCGGAAAATTGAGCCGCGCACGCTACCACTTCCCCGCCTGCGAGTCAATGCGCCCAGCGCCGAGAAGCGTTGAGGGTCGCCGGGCAATAACGTAAAGTGCTCATGCCATGAACAGACATTGCCTGTCGCTCTCTCTGGTCGCGCTATTCCTCGCCGCTGCCGGCACATTCGACACCGCCTCCGCTGCGCCAGCGCCGAAGCCGCCGCCCTTCCGCGCCGGCGCGGCTGCGGTGGACGTGACGCCCAAACAGTTCCAGCTCAACATGCCGGGCGGCTTTAGCGCCAACATGGCCGAGAGCGCGCACGATCCGCTGCACGCCCGCGCGCTGGTGCTCGACGACGGAATGACCACGCTCGCGATGGTCGTCGTGGACAGCCTCGCGGTCGCGCCGGAGACGTGCAAGGATGCCAAGTCGCTCGCCTCGCAACGATGCGGCATCAAGCCGGAGAAGATTCTGATCTGCGGGACTCACGCCCACAGCGCCCCATCGTCGAACTCCACGAACGGGCCGCCGCCGGCTGTCGCGTATCGCAAGCTGTTGGTGGACGGCATCGCCGAGTCCATCGTCCGCGCGCACGGCGCGCTGCGGCCCGCGCAGGCAGGCGTCGCCACGCATCCGTTGCCCGACGAGGTCTTCAACCGCCGGTGGTTCCTCAAGCCGGGAAAGATGCCGCTGAACCCGTTCGGCAAGCTGGACCAGGTGAAGATGAATCCCGGCACCAGCGCCGACGTGCTCGACCGTCCCGCCGGACCGACCGATCCCGATATCACCATCCTCTCCGTGCAAGATGCGAAGCGCCGGCCGCTCGCGCTCTGGGCCAATTACGCGCTCCATTACGTCGGTCATTTGCCGAAGGGGCAAGTGTCGGCGGATTATTTCGGCGAGTTTGCCCGGCTGATGCCGTCGCGGGTCAACGGCGACACGAACTTCGTCGCCATGATGTCCAACGGCGCTTCCGGCGACATCAACAACATCCCGTTTCTGGTAACACGGCCGCCGCGCGAGCCGTTCGAGCAGGTCCGCATCGTGGCCCAGAAGGCCGCCGACGCCGCGTGGTTCGCGTGGCGGAAGATCGAGAAACATGATCCGACCCCGCGGCTTGGCATGGTCCAACGCGAGGTCACGCTCCAATATCGCCGCCCCAGCGCCGAGCAGGTCGCCGAGGCCAAGAAAGCGCTCGCCACCCCGAAGGCCGACCGCGAAAAGCTGCCGCGTCTGGCGGAGCACTACGCGCGGGCCACTCTCGCCGCCGCGGAGCGCAAGGAGGACGCCACCACGGTCCTTGTGCAGGCCATCCGCATCGGCGACTTCGCCATCTGCGCGTTGCCTTTCGAGGTCTTCTGCGAAATCGGTCTCGAACTGAAAAAGCGCAGCCCCTTCCCGCGCACGATGGTCATCAGCATCGCCAACGGCCGCCACGGCTACCTGCCCACGCCCGCACAGCACCAACTCGGCGGTTACGAAACCTGGATCGGCACCTGCAGCGTCCAGGAAGACGCCTCCGTCATCCTCACCAACCATCTGCTGGAAATGCTGGCGGAGTTGAGGAAAGAGAAGTGAGCGAACGCGCCCCAACCAGGAACGGCAGCCAATGAGAACTGCCATCCTCATGCTCGCAGCTTTTGCATGGGCTTCGCCAGCCTCCGTGCGCGGTCAGTCAAAAGGCAACCTGCCACCGGCGCCGCAGTGGGTCACGCCCCCTGTCCGCGCAGCCCGTCTTGAGTTCCGCACATTCGACAGCGCGGCGGCGAAGACAAAAGTCAGCTATCACATCTACACGCCGGAGGTTTACGACACGGAAAAAGAGCGGCGGTTTCCGGCGCTGTATTGGCTGCACGGCAGCGGCGGCGGGCTGGCCGGCATCCCGCATCTGGTGGCGCACTTTGACGGCGCGATCCGCGCGGGCAGGCCGCCGCCGATGCTGGTGGTGTTCGTCAACGGACTTCGCC
>JAOACV010000547.1 GCA_026417675.1 Verrucomicrobiia bacterium | reverse complement strand
GCCCGACACCGGCCGCACGGAGTTGGCGACGGCTTACGAGATGCGGGGCGGCTGCACGGCATTGCCGCTGCGCTTCGATCCGAGCGGTTCGATGTTCGTGGTGTTCCGCCAGGCAACCAATAGGACAGCGGCAACCGGGACAAACTGGCGAGAGTTCAAACCGGTGCAGGAAATCACCGGCCCATGGGAAGTCACCTTCGACCCCAAGTGGGGCGGCCCGGCCAAGCCGATAACATTTGAGAAGCTCGAAGACTGGAGCCAGCACGCCAAACCCGGCATCCGCTTCTACAGCGGCACTGCCGTCTATCGCACGACGTTCACGAATCACGAATCACCAGTCACCAATCACCGCCGTTTCCTCGACCTCGGCCGCGTCGCCATCATGGCCGACGTCACACTCAACGGCAAACCGCTCGGCATTCTCTGGAAGCCGCCGTTCCGCGTGGACGTGACCGACGCGCTCAAACCCGGCAAAAACACGCTCGAACTGCGCGTCGTCAACCTCTGGATCAACCGGATGATTGGCGACGAGCAACTGCCCGAGGACAGCGACCGCAACCCCAGCGGCAATCTCAAATCTTGGCCCGCGTGGCTCGCCGAAGGCAAACCCAGCCCGGCCGGCCGCTATACATTCACCAGTTGGCGGCTCTGGAAGAAAGACGATCCACTGGTGGAATCCGGCCTGCTTGGCCCGGTCAGAATAGTCGTCTTGCTCCGCGAGACTAATTGAAGAACCATTGCCGCACGCGGCGCGTGAAGGTCGCCGCCGCCGCGCTTTTCTCTCGGCACCTCGCACTGCTTCAACGGGTTTCCAGGATTCGATCGGGTTAATGTTCCTTGGCGCCCCGATTGTGCACGGAATCCCTCGCGTTGCGGTCTGGGAAAAAAAACGCAGGCGAATCACGCTAGGCAGGCTTTTCATTCGCACGCGATGCCGTAGCTTGGACTCAGAGACCATAACCGTTCAAAACCCAAGAGCTACGGGCGACGCGGGCTGCTGTTTTTTTGTTTTTCGCGGTATCGAGTGGCGGGTTACATTCTGCGGTCATGAATGACGCCTTCCCGCGTTTTTTCTGGCTCCGGCAGAAACTGAGCGCGCCGGGCGTCGCGGATTGCGTTGGCGCCACGCGCGAGGCATTGGCCGGGTTGCCGGCGTCGAGTTTCATTCGCGCCGGCATGAGCGTCGCCGTCGGGGCAGGCAGCCGTGGCATCGCCAACTACGACGTGATCGTTCGCACCGTTTGCGACGAGTTGAAGAGGCTTGGCGCGATGCCGTTTATCGTGCCGGCAATGGGCAGTCACGGTGGTGCGACCGCCGAAGGCCAGCGCGACATCCTGGCTCGTTACGGCATCACGGAGCAGACGATGGCCGTGCCGGTCAAGAGCAGCATGGAGGTTGTCGAACTGGGCCGCACCGGCGAGTTCATCGTCTATCAGGACAAGCACGCTTTCAGCGCCGACGCCATTGTGTTGGTCAATCGGATCAAGCCCCACACCGACTTTCATGGCCCGGTTGAGAGCGGTCTGATGAAGATGGCCGCAATCGGCCTCGGCAAACAGGCGGGCGCGCGCCAGTTCCATCAGACGGGGGCCCGGATGCATCTGGACAAGGCGTTGCTGGCGGTCGCGCGGGAGGTGCTGCGGCTCAGCAAGATCGCCTTTGGCGTTGGGATCATTGAGAACCCGCTTCACCAGGTCGCGCGCGTCGTCGCGGTGCCCGCAGCGACTCTGGAGCAGCAGGAGATGAAACTGCTGGATGAAGCGCGCAGCTTGATGCCGCGGCTGCCGTTCGACGACGTGGACTTGTTGATCGTGGACGAAATGGGCAAGAACATCAGCGGCACCGGCCTCGATACCAACGTCGTCCGGCGCGAGGCGTTTGGCGGCTTCCTTGCGCCCGCGCCCAACGCCGTTCGGCGCATCTACGTGCGCTCGCTGCATCCCGACAGTGACGGCAACGCCACCGGTGTCGGCATCGCGGATTTCATTCACGAGCGGCTCTACAAGGCGATTGACACCCGGGCGATGTGGATTAACTCCATCACCGCCATGAACACCGTCAACGCGCGCATTCCGATCTGGTTCCCGACCGACCGCGACGCGCTGGCGGCCGCGCTTTCCACCACCGGCCTGGCTGATCCGCGACGCGCGAAGGCGCTTTGGATCAAGAACACACTGTCTTGCCAGCGCCTGCTCGCCTCCGAAGCTTATCTCCAGGAGACCGCATGCCGCGGGGATTTGCTGCGCGAGGGCGAGCCTGCGCCGCTGGCGTTCGACGAGCGTGGCGACTTGGGCAGTGTTTTCTGAGCCATGTGCGGGTCCGGCGAATCCGCGCTTGAAACGCACCCCTTGCCGTTTGTTCAATACGGATCCATGCGATCCTATTCGTCCCATTAACAAAGGAGCCTAAACCATGAACAGTCGCGAACGAATCCTGGCCACGATCGAAGACAAACCGGTGGACCGCGTGGGACTGATGCCCATCACGATGATGTTCGCCGGCGACCAGGTCGGCGTGCCCTACGGCAAATACGCGACCGACTATCGCGAACTGGTCCGTGCGCAACTCTTCACCGCCGAGAAGTTCGGTTTTGACTACCGTTGCTTTATTCGTAGTTTCCCGTTGTGAAGAGCCGCACAGTTTTTTTTTATCACCTGCTTATCTGGATGGGCAGTTTGGTTTTTGCTGCAGCGCAGGCTCCCTATGTACTCCGCGATGA
>JAOACV010000546.1 GCA_026417675.1 Verrucomicrobiia bacterium | reverse complement strand
AATATGTGCCGCTCTCGTCGGTTAAAACTGGCGCGCCCGGAGAGACTTGAACTCCCAGCCCTCTGATCCGAAGTCAGATGCTCTATCCAATTGAGCTACGGGCGCGCCGGAGAACCTCCAATCTGAGATTGGAAACTCGAAATTCGGAGGCTGGGGTGGGCGACGGGATTTGAACCCGCGACGGCCAGATCCACAGTCTGGAGCTCTACCAGGCTGAGCTACGCCCACCACCAAACGCTTTGCACACACTGCCCAGTGCGTCGGGCGGGCGAAAATATCATTGGGCATCCGTCAGGGTCAAGTTATCTTACCCGCCACACATGAATCGCATCCGGCTGTTGTCCGAACAAGTGGTCAACCAAATCGCAGCCGGCGAGGTTGTCGAGCGGCCCGCCTCGGTGGTCAAGGAGCTGGTGGAAAACTCGCTCGACGCGGGCGCACGGCACGTGCGGGTCGCCTTCCGCGCCGGCGGACGCAGCGTGATGGTGGTGACCGACGACGGCTGCGGGATGAGCCGCGACGACGCGCTGTTGTGTCTAGAGCGGCACGCCACGAGCAAGATCGCCACGGCGGAGGACATCGAGAACATCGGGACGCTCGGCTTCCGGGGCGAGGCCATTCCGTCCATCGCCGCCGTATCGCGCTTTACGCTGGTGACGCGCGAGGCGGACGCGCCGGGCGGCACGCGCATTGAGATCGCCGGCGGCAAGATCCTCAACGTGCGGGAGGTCGGCGCCGCGCCGGGGACGACGGTCGAGGTGCGGTCGCTGTTTTTCAACCTGCCCGCCCGACGGAAGTTCCTGCGCTCGCCGCAGACCGAGAGCGCCCACATCCGGCACATCGTCACGCTCCACGCGCTGGCCCATCCCGGCGTTGCGTGGCGGTTGACGGAAGAGGAAAACGTCACGCTCCAACTGGCCCCCGCGCGCACGCTGGCGGAGCGCATTCGCGAGATCTACGGCGCGGAGTTCTTCCAAGACCTCGTGGCGCTTCCGGAGCCGCCAAGGTCCGAGGTGCGCGTGAGCGGCTTCGTAGGCCGGCCGGGCGTGAGCCGGGCGACGCGCGACCAGCAACATGTCTTCGTCAATGGCCGGCCGGTGGAGAGTCGCGGCATCAACTTCGCGCTACTGGAGGGTTACCACCACGCCCTGATGCGCGGCCGGTTCCCAATCGCGTTCCTGTTCGTGGAACTGGATCCGCGCGCGGTGGACGTGAACATTCATCCCACCAAGCGCGAGGTGCGGTTCCGCGATGAGACGGTCGTTCGCGCCGCGGTTACCGCCGCCGTGCGGCGCGCGCTGGAGCCGGGGCGTGCCGCGTCTCCGAGCGTGGAGGCGGCGGCAGCCGTTCAACCGATCCGGTTGACCCTGCAACAGGAGACCGCGGTCGCGCCGAGCGCAATCGAGCAGCGTTTGCCGCTGCCACCCACCCGGCCGCAACCGGATTCGGCGGCTGCTCCGCCCCTCCAGGGTGACGAGCAGCCAGGCGAACATCTGAGGTCGGGAATCGAGAATTCCGCCGCGTTCTGGCGCGTGCTCGCGGTGCTTGGCCGGCTCTATGTGCTGATCGAGACGCCGGAGGGGCTGGTGTTGCTGGATCAACATGCGGCGCACGAACGAGTGTTGTTCGAGCGGATGCTCAGGCAACTGGAGGCGGGCGGCGTGCCCTCGCAACGGCTGCTAATGCCGCAGACGCTGGAACTGGAGCCGCGCGACGCGGCGTTCGTGCGGGAGAACCTGACGGTGCTGCATCGGCTGGGGATTGGCATTTCGGAGTTTGGCCCGCAGGCGTTCCTAGTGGACGCGCTGCCGCCGTGGATGCCGGCGCGGGCGGACCTGCGGCAGATGTTCCGAGACATTCTGGACGAAGTGCAGGCAGGCGGCAGCGGCGTCTCCAAGCTGCGTCTCGGCGAGCAGGTGGCGGCAACCACTGTCTGCCGCCACGCGGTGAAGGCCCACGATCCTCTGAGCTTCACGGAGCTGGACGGTCTGTTGCGCGAGCTTCACGCCTGCGACTTGCCTTACACGTGTCCGCACGGTCGGCCGACGATGATTCAGCTTTCCTACGCCGAGCTGGAGAAGCGGTTCGGACGGCGCGTCTAGGTTGCATTGTCGCGCCCAAGTTCTGGACATCTTGAACAGCAGCTTGGGCGTTGTTGCACCGGAGGACTTACATGGATAGGGGCAAATCCCTGGCTTGCTGGGTGCTGCCTCCTAAACCGCCGCCCGATACTGTGGTAATGGTTCTTTTTGCCGCAAAGGTCTGGCGGGCGGAATCCCCTCCACGGCCATCCCCCGGCCAATTCGGNTATCCGCGACATCTGGAAAGACCCCAGCCTGCCCGCCGACCTTTGTGGTAACCCTGCGCAAAGACTGGACAACCGCGCGCCAGAGCAACATGGCTTGCGCCGTGCTGAGCGAGATCTCAGGCAACTCTACCGCGGAGTGCGAGGTCGCGCCGCTGTTGTTCACGAAAAATGACGCGGCCTTGCCTCCGAGGTATGCGGCAACATGAACAGACCAACGACAAGACAAGTGGACGTGACGTTCCCGCGGCATTGCGCCTGGCGCACGCCAGTGCGCGCGGCCAGCCTGGCAACGGATCATCGTCCCGTCCTTCTCCCCGGTCGGCGCGAGGTGCGGCGACTTTGCGAGCAGGCCGGTCTTGGCGAGGTGCGCGTTTGCCAAGCGGGCGGTTTCTACTTCGTGTTCGGACAGCCC
>JAOACV010000545.1:2468-2731 GCA_026417675.1 Verrucomicrobiia bacterium | reverse complement strand
GGCGGCAACAACAGTTCCGCAGTGCGCGTCTGGCTCCAAGGCGCGCGCACCAAGGAACCGTGGCCGCGCATCGGGGATGTCGTGGCGGAACTCGAACAAGACAGGCGCGCGCACTACGGCCCGGCCAACACCGCGGAGCTTTACGAGGACGAAAAGAAACTCGCCGTCGTGCGCGCCGAGCCGAACATCCGCTTGTTTCTCGAACATCGCGCAAATGGCGTCGAGATGGAGCGCGGACGCATCCGCGCCGTTGTCGCGCAAAA
>JAOACV010000545.1:0-2458 GCA_026417675.1 Verrucomicrobiia bacterium | reverse complement strand
GTTCCCGCGATGCCCCTGGGCGCTGGATCTGACGGACAAGCCGTTTCCCGGCCGCGGCAAGCCCCGGCCCGACCCTCTGAAACTTGGCGGCTGGTATTGGGAGAGCGGTTTTGATCGCGACCCGATTGCCGAGATGGAATACGTCCGTGATTGGAACTTCCGCGCGATGTATGGCGCTTGGGACGCGCTGAAGAACGTGGACAAGGTGCTGCCCAACCACAAACTCAACTGGGCCGCCTACATCATGGGCAGGCGCGAGTCGCGCCGCTTGCTGGGCGACGTGGTGCTCGCGCTTGACGACCTGAAGAGCGGCCGCAGGTTCCCTGACGGCTGCGCGCCGACCGGTTGGAAGGTGGACTTGCACCTGCCCGACCCGCGCTACGAGAAAGGCTTCGAGGGCGACGCGTTCATCTCTGAGGCCGAGTTTGGCGCGTATCCGATGCCCTTCTGGGTCCCGTATCGCTGCCTCTACTCGCGCAACGTCCCGAACCTCTTCATGGCCGGGCGAAACATCAGCGTAACCCACCAGGCGCTCGGCGCGGTCCGCGTGATGCGCCCCGGCGGCTGCATGGGCGAGGTCGTCGGCATGGCGGCCAGCCTTTGCAAGAAACACAATGCCACGCCGCGTCAGATTTACGAAAGCCATCTTGGCGAACTTCAAAATCTGATGCGCCGCGGCGCGGGCAAGAACCCCGGCGCGAATCCGGCTTATGAAAACCAAGGCGAGCCCCGGCGCCAACCCATCGCGAAATTCGCTTCCGCCGCCGCCTGGCAGAAAGACCTTGGCCCAAACCTCGCCCCCGCCGCGCGCGTCACCGTCTCCGGCAGCCGCGACGCCAGCAACAATCCGCCAAGCTTGCTAACCGACGGCGAGGCTGACACGCGCGACAACAGCCGCCGCTGGCTCAGCGACACCAAGCTGCCGCACATCATCGAATTTGCCTGGGACAAGCCCGTGACACTCGGCGGCGCGCGTGTTGTCTCCGGCTACGCCTCCGGCGGCGGGATCATCGGCCCGATCTCTGATTTCGTCCTCCAGCGGCACGACGGCGCGGCATGGCAGGACATCCCCGGCACAATGGCGAAAGGCAACAATGACCCGTATTGGAAGTCCGCGTTCCCGCCCGTGCAAACAACCAAACTTCGCCTCTGCGTCACCAAGACGGAAGCAAACATCTCCCGCATCTGGGAGATTGAACTTTACGCCGCCGTCGCGAGCAGGTAGCAAGGGCAAAGCAACCAGAGGCTAGAAACCATGCGCATGACGGTCAGCTATCTTTCCGAGCCTGAAAAGGAGCGGATTCACCGCGACAGTCTCAGGATTCTCGCGGAGGTCGGCGTGATGTTCCGCAACGCCAAGGCGCGGCAAATTCTGGCGCGCGCAGGCGCGAAGGTGGACAACACAAGCCAGATTGCGCGCATTCCCGCCGAACTGGTCGCGCGGGCGCTCAAGACCGCGCCGCGACAGTTCACTCTCGGCGCGCGCAATCCGGCGTTCGATTTCCCGATGCCGTCGGCGTTCACCGGCTACACGCTCGATGGCGCGGCAACATTCGCGCTCGACCCGAAGACGGGCGAACGGCGCTACGCGCTCGCCGATGACTTGGCGGCCAGCCTCCGCATCTTCGAGGAACTGCCGCTGGGAACGGTCGTGTGGCCCAACGTCGTGCTTAGCGACATCGCCGAGCATTCCAGCGACATCCGCACGACGTTTTTGTCGTTCATGAACTGCTCCAAGCACATCCAGCACGAGATTCATGCTCCGGAGCACGTGCCGTATGTGATTGAAGGGCTTGCAGCGATCCTGGGCAGCGAGGCAGCGATCAAGCAGCGCAAGATTTTCTCGGTCTGCTACTGCACCATCCCACCCTTGACGCACGACGATGAGATGTGTGAGGCGTGTCTGGAACTGGCCGAGTTTCACGTGCCGATTCTGCCGTATCCGATGCCGGCGTGCGGTTCGACGGGGCCGGCGAGCATTTACTCGGACGTTGCGGTGGCCAATGCGGAGAGTCTGTCGGCGTTGGTCTTATTTCAGTTGGCCAACCCCGGCACACCGATCATCTACGGCCACGCCGCGGGCATCACCAACTTCAGTTCCGGCAGCTTCGTGGAGGGCGCGCCGGAATCGAATCTCATCAACGGCGCGCTGGGCGAGATGGCGCGGTTCTACGGCCTGCCGAACACACAGGCTGGCTGTCTCACCGACGCCAAGGCGCCCGGCCCGCAGGCAGTGATGGAGAAGATGTTCACGACGCTGCCGCTGGTGTTGTCGGGTGTGGACGTGATCAACGGCATTGGCGAGATTGCCAGCAGCCAGATTCTCGTGCGCGAGCAGATCGTCGTGGACTACGAGTTGGCCCGGCTCTGCAAGCGGATGAAGGACGGCATCGAGGTCAGCGATGCCAAAGACTACTTCGACGATGTGGCGCGCGTCGGCCCCGGCGGGAATTTTCTG
>JAOACV010000544.1 GCA_026417675.1 Verrucomicrobiia bacterium | reverse complement strand
GCCATCGAGGAGTTCTGCGCCCGGTCGGGGTTGTCGGAGGACGAGGCGGCGCGGCAGTTCAAGAAGCTGTTCTACGCGAAGAAGAAGGTGAAGCTGGGGGAGAAGGTGCTGACGGTGGACGACAACGCCACGCAACGGGTGATGATGGAGATGTGGATGAAGGGCAGGGGATTGCTGGCGGAGGAGGACGCGTTCGAGCGGGGCGCGATGACGTTGTTGAACCTGCTGCTGCCGGTGATCGCCCGGTATGTGAGGCCGGAGGACAAGCCGGCGTTTGACGCGGACGTGGCGAGGGCGATGGGGCGCGGATGAACGCGGCGGAGGCGGATTGTTGCCGCCGGCGAAGAGGCGGCCTCGCGATTTCGCGCTTTGAGTCGCGGCGGCCAGCCGTTAGTCTTGCGGGCGGATTCTGGAATTGTTGAGAGAGGTCAACCGCATGAACGCGACTGGATTACGGGCTGCCATCAAAAGGAAGTTCGCGCGCGCCACCGGCGGGCGCGGCGCGGACGAGGGAACTGCCGGGACCGGAGGGCGGGGCAGGCGAGGGTGGAAAGTCGCGCCGGTCTGTGGGTCGCTGCTGGCGCTGCTGGGGTTCGTTTCGCCGGCGTTGGGGCAGCAGTGGGTGGCACGGGACAGGGAGTTTGTGCTCGCCGTCGCGGGGGGCGAGGTTGTGTATCGCCCGCCCGGCATCGTGGGCGTCAGGCGCGCGGGCGGGCCGGAGGTGAAGCTGGGGATTTTCCTCTGGCACGGCGCGTGGATTTATGAGCGGCTGGACGCGGGGAAGATCGAGAGCGGACCGAAGGTGGACGGCCGGGGATGGCTGCGGCAAACGGGACGGTGGGTGAGCCGGGAGGGCGCCGCGCCGGTGAAATACGCGCTGGCGTTGGAGCCGGGCAGGAAGGGGGCGGTGCTGCATCTGGAGTTGGAGAAGACGGGGCCGTTGAAGCTCACCGACGGGTTGTGGACGCACATTTCGTTCAACCGGAACGAATTCGCCGGCCGGCGCGTGTATCTCCGGCCGACCGCGCACGGCAAGGTGGGCAGTCATGTCTCCGGGGAGTGCGAGGCGTTGTTGGTGGAATTCGGCGACGGCCAGGCGGCGTCGTTCGCGGGGGAAGGGGCGCGGGAGGCGCGCTGTCATGTCGGCGGGACGAGCCAGAGTTTCGAGATGAAGCTGCGGCCCGGAGATTTCCCGGAGGGCAGGAAGGCGACGGCCTCGATGCGGATCGGGTTCGCCACGATGCCGGCGAAGTTCGCCGGCGAGATCACGCCGCGGCGCGAGCCGCTTTCGATCGGGAAGATTTCCGCGGCGCGGGCGAGCGTGCCGCGCTACGGCAAGCTGGAGTTGACCGTGGAGCTGCATGGCACGTGGGAGAATCCATTTGATCCCGACGAGATCGCGCTGGACGCGCTGGTGACGACGGCGTCGGGCCGGCAGTTCAACCAGCCGGGTTTCTTCATGATAGACCATCGCCGCGAAATCAAGGGCGGCGTGGAGGTGCTGAGTCCGGTCGGCGAGGGCCGTTGGTGCGTGCGCATCGCGGCGACGGAGCCGGGGCCGTTGCGGGTGAAACTGATGGCGAAGGACCGCAGCGGCGCGGTGAGCAAGGACGCCGGCGCGTTTACGGTGAAGCCGTCGGGCGGCAAGGGATTCGTGCGGCGGAGCCGATGCGATCCGCATTATCTGCAATTCGATTCCGGCGCGGGTTTTCTGCCGATCGGCCACAACCTGCCCATCTATCACACCAGCGGTCAGATCGGCAGCGACGCGATTCGCAAGATGGCGTCGAAGGGGGAGAACTACAATCGGTGGTGGATGTCGGCGGCCAGCCTCGGCATCGAGTGGGGGCCGCGGCTGGGTTGGTATCGGCAGCGGCAGGCGGCGCGGCTGGATGCGTTGCTGGACCTGGCCGCGGAACTGGACTTTTACTACATGCTTTGCATGGACACGCATCAGGACTTTCGCGAACGCGGCTGGCAGGCCAATCCGTTCAACAAGGCCAACGGCGGCCCGTGCGAAAAGGTGAGCGACTGGTTCACCCACGAGACGGCGCGCGGGTTCTACAAGAAACGGTTGCGCTACCAGGTGGCGCGCTGGGGATACTCGCCCCACATTCTCTGTTGGGAGTTTGGCAACGAGTTTGAGGGCTGGGCCGACACGCCGGAGGAGACCAAGATCGCGTGGCACCGGGAGATGTCGGAGTATCTGGCGTCGCTGGATCCGTATCGGCACCTGATCACCACGAGCTGGTGGAGCAAGACCGGTCCGGAGGCGTGCTGGCAGTTGCCGCGGATGGAGATCGTGCAGACGCACTGCTACACCAACAACGACGGCAACGTCGCCGAGCAGGTGCGGCAGTATTGCCTTCACCAATGGACGAAGTTCGACAAACCGCACATCTTCGGCGAGTTCGGCATTCGCAGCCACTCCACCACGGCGGACAAAGATCCGAAAGGCTGGGGTCTGCACAACGCGAATTGGGCGGCGCTCTGCAGCGGCTGCTGCGGCATCCCGATGCCGTGGTGGCACGAGAACTACATCGAGCCGCTGGACCTCTACTTCCACTTCACCGCCATCGCGAACTTTGCCAGGGGCCTGCCCTTCGGAACGGCGCGATGGGAGCAGGTGAACATCGCGGCGGTGGAATACGTCAAGCCGCCGCCCCGGCCGATCTGGCGCGACGTGGGTCTCGATCCGGCGAAAGCGTGGGCCAAAGCCGCGACCAACGAGTTTGTG
>JAOACV010000543.1 GCA_026417675.1 Verrucomicrobiia bacterium | reverse complement strand
CCCGAAGTGTGGGTGGACGACGACGCCACGCTGGCGGCGGCCGCGCGCGTGCTTGACGATGAAGTTCACGGCGGCGGGGGTGGCCTTCTCCGCCGCCATGATCAGGTCGCCTTCGTTCTCGCGGTCCTCATCGTCGGTGACGATCACCATCTTGCCCGCGCGAATGTCCTCGATGACGGATTCGACCGGATCAAACGGCTCCGCGCCGTCCCGCATCGAGCGGGCGGCTCGCATTGGCGGTTTTTTGCTCATCAAAATCAAAAGCCCTGAAGAACGGTTCTTCAGGGCCAATCGGAAACGCGCAGGTCCGCGCTCACCTCCCAGGTGGCGGGACCGGCGATTCTTCTCTCATCCGGACTTTACCGTCGCCCCCGGCATCTCACCGGGTCGTGCCTGCCGTTTCGCAGGCTCGCGGGGTTGGCCGTTTGCAAACGCCTCACCGCCGGTCGGGAATTCCCAGCCCTAGGATTTGCGGGCTGAGTCACCCTGCCCTGAAGAATCACTTCACCGCGCCGAAAATATCAGCCCGGCCTGTGATGTCAATAACGGCGTTTTGCGATGAGGATATTGGGACGGCCCGACATGGTCCGTGTTCACGAGGGCTACTTTTCCTTCTTCGGGAACAACGGCGCGACCGCGCCCAACGGCTGGCCGGCGGGCAACATGCCCCAGCGCCCCGCGTCGGCCAGAGCCGGCGTTGGCTGGCCCAGACCGAGTTGCGCGCGAATCTTGTCGGCTGTCGTCGGGACAAACGGCGTCAGGAGGATCGAAATGATCCGGTTGGTTTCTGCGAGGTGATAAAGCACCGTGCCGAGTCGCGCGGCCTTCGCGGGATCTTTTGCGAGCGCCCACGGCGCAGCCTGGTCCACATACTGGTTGCCCTTGCGGACCAATTCCCAGATGTCGCCGAGCAACTGATTAAGTTCCAGCTTCGCGACGCGGGCGGGAAACCGTTTAACCGTCTCGGAGGCAAGGGCCTGCAACTCGGCGTCCATCGCTTCTGCCGCGCCCGGCTGCGGCACAATGCCGGCGCAGTAGCGATTGATCATCGAGAGAGAGCGGTTGACAAGGTTGCCCAGATCGTTGGCGAGTTCGCCGTTGTAGCGCCGTGCGAAGTTGGAGTCGGTCCAGTCGCCATCGGAGCCAATGGGCAGTTCGCGCAACAAATAGTAGCGCAGCGCGTCCGCGCCCCATGCCTCAACGACCTTTACGGGGTCCACGACATTGCCGACGCTCTTGCTCATCTTCTGCCCGTCGCGCGTCCACCAACCGTGCGCAACGATCTGCGCCGGCAGGGGAATGCCGGCAGCCCGAAGCATGATCGGCCAGTAGCAGGCGTGGAAGAGCAGGATTTCCTTGCCGATGAGATGGATGTCGGCCGGCCAACATTGCTCGAACCGGGGCGTGCCGTAGCCCGCGGCGGTCACGTAGTTGGTCAGCGCGTCGAACCACACGTAGGTGACGTAGCGATCGTCGAACGGCAGCTCGATGCCCCAGTCGAGGCGGCTCTTGGGCCGCGAGATGCACAGGTCGCCGATGGGGTTTCTGGAGAAAGCCGAGCAGTTCGTTACGGCGATAGTCGGGATGAACGAAGTCAGGGTTCTCGCGGATGTAAGCGATCAGCCAGTCCTGATACTTGCTCATCTTAAAGAAGTAGTTCTTCTCGCGCAGCCGGATGACCTCGCCGTATTCGGCGGGGAATGTGCCGTCTGGCTCCATCTCTTTCTCGGTCAGGAACTGCTCGGCCCGCGTCGAATACCATCCCTCATACTCGCCCTGGTAAATCTCGCCGGCGTCGTAAAGCTTCTGCAGGATCGTCTGCACGACGGTCTTGTGCCGCGCCTCCGTGGTGCGGATGAAGTCGTCGTTGGAGATGTTGAGCACGGGCCACAGGTCCCGCCAGTGCGGCGCCATTTCGTCGCAGAATAGATGCGGTGGCACGCCCTTGGCCTGTGCGGCCTGCTGGACCTTCTGGCCGTGTTCGTCCAGTCCGGTCAGGAAGAAAACCTCTTCACCCATCAGCCGATGCGCCCGCGCCACCACGTCGGCGACAATGGTGCAGTAGGCGTGTCCGATGTGCGGCCGGTCGTTGACGTAGTAGATCGGCGTTGTGATGTAGAATTTCTTGGACACGGTAGTTCGTGATTCGTAACTCGTGATTCCTGATTGGTCAAATGGGCGACATGCGGCCTATGCTGAAAAACGATACTTGCCGGGAATCGCCACATCGGGGAAGGGCAGGGGGCCGAACTCGTATTTGTCGGGGCCGAGTTTCAACGGCGAGTTCAGGACCTTCTCCCACTCCAGGGTCTTGCCGCTGTAGGCCGATTCGCGACCCATGATGCCGGTGAGCGTGCTCTCGGCGATGGCTCGCGCTTCGTTGATCGGTTTGCCGTCCTGGATGCTCTGGATGAGGTTCAGATGCTCCTGCTCGTAGGCGTTGCATGGCGGGCC
The DNA here is from genome assembly GCA_026417675.1 of Verrucomicrobiia bacterium. GTDB lineage: Bacteria > Verrucomicrobiota > Verrucomicrobiia > CAIQCK01 > CAIQCK01 > JAOACV01. The sequence goes on along the minus strand of JAOACV010000543.1, from coordinate 286 downwards.
AGTGTAGCGCCAGGATTCGCCGCCCTTGATGGTGATCGTGTTGGCGCAGTTGCTCGATCCTTTTGTGCCAAGGACGAACTCCTCGACCTTGCCGTCGCAACCGTTGATCTGGCGGCATTGGCTGAACAGACGGACGCCATTGGGATATTCGAACTCGACGGCAAAATGGTCGTAGATGTGGCCGTAGCGCGGGGCGGTGCGGGCCTGCCGGCCGCCAAGACCGATGGCGCGGATGGGATGCGCGCCCATGACCCTGTCTCTTATACACATCTCCGAGCCCACGAGA
>JAOACV010000542.1 GCA_026417675.1 Verrucomicrobiia bacterium | reverse complement strand
GGTGGTTGAGGATCTGTCCATCGCTTCAATCATCTGGACCTCCCTCGCCTGTATCTCCAGCTAAGTCCGACAGGCTCCTAGCCGATTCCAAAGACGCGAATCGTTCTCAACCCTCAACGCGCATCCCTCCACGAAACCCGTTGTGGCGCAAGCATCCTGGTTGCGGGCTGAGTGAGAGTTCGCAAGCTGGAAGCTTGCGCCACTTCGCGGCGACAACCATCGCCCCTATTTCATCGCTGTCGCAAACCGATAACTCCCCGCTTCCACCTCCCGCACGGCGCAGTCGCCCTCCATCCGCAGGAACTTCACGCCGGGGGTTTCCGCCAGCGGCTCGCCGCTCTCGGTGATCGCATCGGCGCTCTTGGCGGGCACGAGAACGGTGGCGGGGGGCCATCGCTGCGGATGCCACCGATGTTCTCGACCATCCACTGATAGACTGCGCCTTTGCGTTTGGTGCGTCCTCGCAATGTTTATCCGCCGGCGCGTTTCTCGAAGTAGGAGAGCGACAGCGTCCGCATCAAGCCGCCCGGCAGCCAGCCGCGCCGATGACACTCCAGACCGAGCGCGAAGAGTCGGGCTTTCATTGACGCATGCTCCGCTGCCTGTTGCATGGCGGCGAAACGCCGCCGGGATTCTTCCTCAGCGAGTTGGCGCGGCGACCGCTTTTGTCGGGCTGATTCTTTCAGCAGCCGGGCAATGCGCGCGCCGAGTTGCTGCTCGATGACGCGTTCAATAGTGGCGCGGCGGTGCATGGCGAACTCCATCGTGCCGCCAAGCGCGCCGCCGCAGTTGGTCACAAAATACGGGAGACATAACACCGATCGCTCGGCCAGAATCGGTTCCGCTTCGGGGGTGATGGGATTATTGGCGCCCGGCGAAATCAGTTTCGCGGCGATGCGCCAGGCATTGCTGGCATGGATCGTGTTGTGCCGCGCGCACGGGCACAGCACGTCCACCGGTAATTCCAATAATGCTGTCCGATCGAGGTGTTCGGCCTCGGTATATCGTTCCACCAGAGCCCTGCCGGGTTCGGCACAAAGCCGTTTCAGGTCAAGCCCGCGCGGGTTGTAGAGCGTGCCGCGTGAGGTGGAGATGGCAACGACTTTGATGCCCGCCGCGTCGAGCAGCCCGCCGAGCGCGCCGCCGACCTTACCGAACCCTTCGATGGCCACGGTGGCGCGGGACAAGTTAAGGCCGATGTGTTGAGCGCCCCGTTGGATGCCCGCCATCACGGATAAGGCAGTGTAGTAGCCGGAACTGTTGCCGCGCAGTTCGCGGCGTTTGACGGGAAGACCGACGGCTTGGAGCATGTAACGGATGTCGGTGTTGTCAATGCCCATGTCGGAAAAGGGCGCATACAAGCCGCGCCGCAGTAACGGCGCAATCGCATGGGCAAAGGCGACAAGGCGTTGACGGCGTTCCTCGCGTGGCGCTTCGGGATCGCCTCGCACGCCGGATTTTCCGCCGCCTTGCGGCAGTGAAACGTAGCCGAACTTCAGGGTCATCGCGCGCGCCAGCCCGGCAATTTCCGGCTCGTCCACATCGGGCACCAATCGCAATCCGCCGCAGGCGCGTCCGCCGATGGTGGAATCAATCACAAGGTGGCCGAGGATTTCGCCGCCGTTTTTGACCGTGATGGAAAGTTGCGGATGAGGTGGTTCCATGTTCAATCCTGCCGTCCGAACAGGCCGAGGCGTTTGACGATTTTGCTTTCGATGGGAAAACGGGCGTTCATGTGGCGGACGCGATATTGCGCCACGGGGAGATAGAGTTTGCCCAAGGCGCGGACAACGGGGTGGGTTTTTTTGAACTGGAAATTGGTGCCGAGAAACATCAGGGGAAAATCCAATCCGGAAATGAGTTCTCTCATACCGGGCGCCAGCCAGGGCGCTTCTTTGGGAACGTTGCGGTAGTTCATCGGCAGCCAGTCTTCGAGCCGTTGCGGTTCTTTCATGCCCATCTGGACGGCGAGCCGATAGAGGTTGGTTCCGGGATAGGGCGTGTAGATGTTGAAGGTTTTCGCGGCACGCGGGTTTTCCGTCAGCAGTTGTTCCGCCAAGCGCAAGCTTTGCTGAAACTCTTCCGGTGTTTCCGTCGGCAAGCCCATCATGAAAAGATACATTGGGACGTAAGGACGGCCAATGAGCTTGCGCGATGCCTCCAGAACGTGCTCGACCCGGAGGGTTTTCTCGATGAGGTCGAGGACGCGCTGGCAACCGGATTCGACGCCGATGGTCAACCGCTCAACTCCAACCCGGCCGAGCAAATCCAAAAAATCGTTGTCCATCCGTCGGATGGCGTCAATACGAATATGAAGTTTGCCAATTCGAATCTTGATCTTTGCGCATGCGATTTGTTCCATCACCCGGTGTGCGTGGTCAAGGTGGGTGAAGAGATTGTCGTCCGTGAGATTGAACCCATGAATACCGTAATCGCGAATGAGACGGGTCAGTTCCTCGACGACCCGTTCCGGCTGTTTGGCGCGCCATTTCCGTTTGTGCATCACGCCGCCGTAACAGAAACCGCACCGATAGAGACACCCCCGGCTGGAACAATACGCCACATGATCCGCGCCGAACATCTTGCGCCGATAGGGATTGATGTCCACGAGTTCATACGCCAACGGCGGCTGGGCGTTGAGATCAACAAACGGCCGCGGCTCCGTCAGACGGATAGTTTCGTTGTCGCGATAACCGATACCAGCCCTGTCTCTTATACACATCTGACGCTGCCGACGAGCG
>JAOACV010000541.1 GCA_026417675.1 Verrucomicrobiia bacterium | reverse complement strand
TGCAGATTCCCTTCACGCTCTCGGTCAACGTCGCGCGCAGGGTCCTCGGCACCGCGCCGGTTGAGGCCGACGGCAGCGCGCATTTTATCGTGCCCGCCGGAAAGGAACTGTTCTTCCAAGCCCTCGACGAAGAAGGACTCGCCGTGCAGTCCATGCGTTCGGCCACGCACGTCCAGCCCGGCGAGAAACGCACCTGTCAGGGTTGCCACGAGCCGAAAACCCGTGCGCCGCTAGCGACCAAGAGCAAACCGCTGGCGTTGCTGCGCCCGCCGTCCCGGCTCCAGCCCGACGTGGACGGCACCAACCCATTCAGCTATCCGCGCCTCGTGCAGCCGGTGCTCGACAAACATTGCGTCGGCTGTCATCAAAAGAACTCCGACAAAGCGCCGCGGCTCGATGCCGAACTGGTCCAAGTCAAACAGGGGCGGTGGTGGACCGACGGCACTTACTACGCCTCCTACATCAGCCTTGCCGAGAAATACGGCTTCTACGATTACGGCGGCCACGACTTCGGCGACGAACGCGCCTATCGCACCATCCCCGGACAATTCGGCGCGCGGGCGTCGAAGCTCTACCCGATGCTCGTCCGGGGCCATCATAGGGTAAAGCTCTCGCCAGAGGAACTCCGCCGCATCGCCGTCTGGCTCGACTCGTGTTCGTTGTTCTACGGCGTTTATGAAAAAGAGGGCGGCCTCGCTCAACTCCGCGGCGAGATTGCCCAGCCCGCCATGGAGTAGTTTCTGCTCCGTCAGTCACCTTGCCGTCGGCGTGGCCCTCGTCGCCTCGGAGTCGGGAGGCTAGGCAAATTGTCGCGGATGGAATTGGCATGAGCGTGCTAGAAGAAGGCAAACCAATCATGAAAAATCTTTTGATCCCCTTTGTGTCTCTTGGCGTTCTTTGCGGCCATTCGCTTGCCGCGCAGGGACAGTTGCGTGTGGTCAATGGCGACTTCAGCGACCTCAGCGGCATGACCGCGAACGGCAGCGACGGCTGGTATGCAGGATTGCCGAAGGGATGGCTTGGGTCGAGCGGGTCGTATGCCGTCCACGCGAAGCGCGGCGCGACGGCACCGACTTGCAACCCGTCCAACCTTGGTTTCTTCCGCCAGAACGTTGGCGTGCTCGACAAGGCGGCGGATGTCACGCTCACGTTCGACGTGTCCGAGCCGTGGAAGCCGGACGTGTTGCTGACAGCTTCGATCCTCGACGCAAACCTCACGGAATTGGCTGCCGGTGATTTCAAGGTCGGCGCGAAACAAAAGCTCATGGCGCGGAATGTCCCGGCGGGCACAGCGGTCATCATCGCGTTCCAGGCCGCAAAGTCCACGCCGGGGCTGGACAATGTTTCCGTGTCAGCCACGGCGGCGACCTCCGCCGCGCCCGTCGCGCCGGAAGCGGTGCCGGCAGCTCCAGAGCAACCGCAGGCCGTCGTGACAGCGTGACAACGCACCCCGTTTTCCAACAACTAACCCTTACAAGAACATGGCTGAGATTTCCGCACAATTAGTCAAACAACTCCGCGAGGAAACCGGCGGCGGGATGATGGACTGCAAGAGCGCGCTGGCCGAGGCGGGCGGCGACTTGGAGAAGGCCCGCGTCATCCTCCGCAAGCGCGGCGTGGCCATCGCGACCAAGAAGTTGAGCCGCACCGCCAGCGAAGGCATCATCGCCAGCTACATCCATGTGGGCGACAAGGTTGGCGTGCTGGTGGAGGTCAACTGCGAGAGCGACTTCGTCGCGCGCAATCCCGAATTCCGCGAGTTCGTCAAGAACATCACCCTGCAGATCGCCGCCGCCGAGCCGCGATGGGTTTCCCGCGAAGAAGTCCCGGCGAACCTCCTCGAAAGCGAAAAAGAGATCGCCGCGGCGCAGGTCAAGAACAAGCCCCCGCAGGCCATCGCCAAGATCGTGGAGGGTAAGCTGGAAAAGTTCTACCAGACCCACTGCCTGCTCGAACAAGCCTACGTCCGCGACCAGAACCAGACGGTCAGAGACCAGTTGACCGCCATTGTCGCCAAGCTCGGCGAGAACATCGTCATCCGGCGGTTCGTCCGCTGGAAGCTCGGCGAGTCGCTCGAAGCCGCCAAGCCCGCTGCGCCGCCAACCCCGGCTCAGCCGGCGCCGACCCAAAGCTGAACGGCCTATGAAAAACGCGCCCCGCTACCGTCGCGTGTTGTTGAAGCTCAGCGGCGAGGCATTGCAGGGCGAGGCCGGCTACGGTATTGACTGGGCGGTGGTCAACCATCTCGCCCGCGAGGTGCGCGACGTGCGCCGCACCGGCGTCCAGCTCGCGCTGGTCATCGGCGGCGGCAACCTGTGGCGTGGCGCGACGGCCGAGACCCGAGGCATGGACCGCGCCAACGCCGACTACATGGGCATGCTCGCCACCGTTATGAACGGTCTGGCGCTCCAGAACGCGCTGGAAAACTGCGGCGTGCCCACGCGGCTCCAGAGCGCCATCGAGATGCAGCGGGTGGCCGAGCCTTTCATCCGCCGCCGCGCGATACGGCATTTGGAGAAGGGACGCGTCGTCATCTTCGGCGGCGGCACCGGCAGCCCGTTTTTGTCCACCGACACCACCGCCGCGTTGCGCGCGGCCGAGATTGGCGCCGAAGCGATCCTGAAAGCGACGAAGGTGGACGGCGTTTACGACAGCGACCCGAAGAAGAATCCGAAGGCGAAACGATTTGACCGCATCAGCTACGCGGAGGCCATCGCCCGCCGCTTGAGGGTGATGGACACC
>JAOACV010000540.1 GCA_026417675.1 Verrucomicrobiia bacterium | reverse complement strand
CATGAAGCTGATGCTAGCCGCGGGCCGCTTGTTCGAGGCCGCGCCGGGCGCGTTTGTCTATGTGCAATCGCCGCCGCTGTGGCTGTCGGCCGTTTATTACCTGGCGCTCGGCTTGTTTGTGCTCGCCTCCGCGCGAGGCATGGCGCGACGGTTTCAATGGGCGGGCGTCGTGGCGGTTTGCGCGCTGGCCATTGGGCTGGCGGCTCGCAACAGCGAGCAAACCGTGACGCTGACGGCGCTCAATGTCGGCGAGGGCAACGCGCTGTTCGTGGACCTGCCCGGCGAGCGCCACGACACGCTGATTGACTGCGGCCCGGCGCGGACGGCCCGGTCCACGCTGCAACCGTTCCTGCGCGCGCAGGGGTGCGATCGCATCGAGACCCTGATCCTGTCGCACGCCGACGTGAATCATGTCGGCGGCATCGGCGCTGTCCTGAGCGGGTTTCATCCCCGGCGGATCTATGACAACGGCCAGAGCCGGTGGACACGCTCGACGACCGAGCCGCTGCCCGGTTACCGGCCGCTGCGACTCGTGGCGGGCGCGACGTTGCCGCTGGCGGCTGGGGTCGAACTGCGCGTGTTGCATCCGCCGGCCGGTCCGCTGGCGCGTTTGTCCGATGACAACGCGCTGGTGCTGCAACTGCGCTATGGCACACATCGCGTCCTGCTGGCCTCCGACATCGGCGCGAGCGTGGAGCGACAGTTGGTGGCGGCGCAGACCGACCTGCGCAGCGATGTGTTGATCAAGGGCCTGCACAATCGCGAGAGCTCCTGCACGGACGATTTTCTGGACGCGGTCGCGCCGCGGTGGGTTGTGATCAGCTGCTCCGGCGCGCGCTACGAGGCCGCCGTGCTCGAACCCATGACAAAGCGCATTGGCGACCGCGGCGCGCGGGCTTTGGTGACGGGCCTGCACGGGGCCGTCACCATCCGGTTGCAGCCGGATGAATTGAGGGTGAAAAGCTTTTTGCCCGCGCCGGCCGCTGTGTTAAGCTCCGCGGCCGATGAAACGATGTGGCCGTGACCCCGCAGTGTCCCCGATGCCGCTCAACGGCGTGCCTGCCCCTTCCGTCTAATCGTTGGCATGCCTCTCGATCCCGACGCTGAACTGATGTTGAAGGTCCAGAAGGGCAACCGTCTGGCGTTTGAGGAGCTTGTGGTCAAGTATCAGAAGTCCGTCATCAACACCATCTTCCGCAGCATCAACGATCCAGCCGAGGCGGAGGACCTCGCGCAGAACGTCTTTGTGCAGGTTTGGAAAGTGCGCCGCCGCTACAGGCCGACGGCCAAGTTCAGCACATGGCTCTTCACCATCGTCCGCAACATGTGCCTCAACGAGGTGCGCCGCCGCGCGCGGCATCCGGCTGACTCGATGGAGAAACCGGTCACGGATGCCGCCGAAGGCGCCGAGATGCGCTGGCAGCTTGCCGATGGCAGCGTCAAATCGCCCAGCGAGGAGGCGCTGCGGAACGAACTGCATCGCCGGATCGAGATGGCGTTGCGGCGCCTGCCGGAGCAACAGCGCACAGCCATGATGCTGATTCGCCATCACAACATGGCTTACGAGGACATCGCGAAAGTGTTGCGGTGCTCGCTCGCGGCCACCAAGTCCATCATCCACCGCGCGCGCCAGACGCTGCGCGACCAGATCAAGCCCTACTTGAAACCCTGAAAAAAACTGAAACTGTTTTGCGGCCCAGGTGTTTGCATAACCGAGGCCTTCGACCATGAACTGCAACCTTTGCCAGCAAGCATTTGACCGGCTGCTCGACGCCCCGACGGACGACGGCACGACAGCCCGCGCGCGCCAGCATCTCGCCGAGTGCCCCGCTTGCGCGGCGGCCTGGCGCGACTACGAGCGCGCATGGCAGGCGTTTGTGTCCTCGCCGGAGATCGAGCCTTCCTCCAACTTCGTCGCCCGCGTGATGAATCAGCTCGACGCGGGGGAGCGCGAGCAAACGGCGTGGAGATGGTTCCGGTTGCCCGTGTGGCGCTGGGCGTTTGCCACAGCCGCGGCGATCGCGGTGCTCGCGGCGGGCGCAGGCTTCTGGCTGAAGTCCGACCGGCTGGTGGATCACGAACTCATCGCCGAGTTGCCCGTGGTGCAGCACCTGGATTTGCTGACGGACTTCGACGTGATTGACAACCTCGACCGGCTCAAGCCATCCGTCAGCGTCGAGGAGTTGGAGATGTTGCTCTCCGAACTCTGGAAGAGTTGATGAAGTTGAAGCGGTTCCTCCCCATACTGATTCTGGCATGGGTGCCCGGCGCGTGGGCCATCGAGCCGGTCTCGGTCGCAACGTCCACAAATGCCGCCGACCCGAACGGAGTGCCGAACAATCTCCCGCCACGGCTGCGCGAGAAATGCGACAAGATGCCGCCGGCCATGCGCCAGGAATTCCTGCGAAGGTGGCAACAGTGGCAGAAGTTGCCGCCAGAGGTCCGCGCCAGGGCCCAAAAGAACTACCAACACTTCCGCAAGATGACGCCGGAACAACGGGCCAAGGTGCGGAAGAATTTCGAGCGACTGCAAAACATGTCGCCGGAGGCAAAGAAGAAGTTTTTCGAAAACCTGCAGCGGTGGGAACAGCTCAGCCCGCAGGAGCGCGAGAGGTTGCGCGCGCAGATGGGCGACCCGCAGTGGCTTCAGCGCGCCCAGCAGGAAATCATCATCCTTTTGCGGGACGATTACGCCGCGCTGATGAACGTGCTGAACGCGCTGGCGGATGTGGCGCAGACTGCACCTGT
>JAOACV010000053.1 GCA_026417675.1 Verrucomicrobiia bacterium | reverse complement strand
CACACAACGAGGCCAACTGAGCCGTTCCGGCGTAGAGCTTCCGGGGTTGAAAACCGCCCCTTGGTGAGCATCCTCCTCGTTGGCTGCGGAGCCAGGGGCTAGAATCCGCCCATGAAAAGCGTCTTCATTTGCCTTTCCACGCTTCTTCTCGCGACGAGTCTCCCGGCGGAAACAGCCACGCTCTGGCTGACGTTGAACGAAAAGCTGATTGGCCCCGCTGTTTCCTGGGACGGCTTCGCACGCGCCAGTGACGGCGGCATCGTCACTGTGCGCGGCTGGTTGTTTGAGGACACCGACAAGCTCGACGGCGCGTCGTGGCAGGCGGCGGCTCGTTGTAGGACGCCTACCGCTACACGCTGGACTGCTCCCGTCTCGACTGGATGGCCATCAGCGACCACGACCAAGATCTCCATCCAGGTCCGCATCGGCGACCACCCCCAGGGCAGCGAGATCGAGCTCGCTGCCGCGCCGAAGATCGAAGCCAACCTCGCCGCGCCGGCGCCCATCGCGCTGGTCCAGATCGTCCGCGACGGCCAGTTCATCTACAGCGCCAAACCGGACCGGCCTACCGTCACGCTCTCCTTCACCGACCCCGACCTGAAACCCGGCCAGAGCGCCTACTATTATGTTCGCGCCCAACTCGGCGCCGACGATCTGGCCTGGACCTCGCCGATTTGGGTCAGCCGGAAACCGTAAAAGGCTTGCAAATGTCCAAATGTGGCCCTACAGCTTTGCCGAACAACAAACCCACCAAGGAGCCTTATGAAACACATCGGGCTGATCGTTCTAGCGTTGATTCTGGCGACTGCGCTGCAGCCGCAGGCGGCGAGCCGGTCGGGCAAGGGCGGATTCGAGATCGGGCAGACGGCCCCGGAGATCACAGGCAAAGACCTTGAAGGCAAACCGATGAAGCTCAGCGAGTTTCGCGGCAAGGTCGTCGTCCTGGATTTCTGGGGGTTCTGGTGACCCCCTTGTCGGGCCATGATCCCACACGAGCGGTCGCTCGTGAAAAGGTTGGAAGGCAAGCCGTTCGCGCTGCTGGGCGTGAATAGCGATCAAGACAGGCTCGAAACAAGGAAGCGGTGTCGCGCGGAAGGCATCACATGGCGTTCGTGGTTTGACGGTTCCGGGGGGCCGATCGCGGCCGCGTGGGGCGTGCGTGCCTGGCCCACGATTTACGTGGTCGATGGCAACGGCGTCATCCGCTTCAAGAACGTTCGCGGCGAGGCAATGGACAAGGCCGTGGATGAACTGTTGGCCGAGATGGCCAAAACCAGCGGCAAGTAGCCGCGGCCCGTTTCGAGGCAGCCAGCTTGTTTCAAACGCGATCCATGACGGATCGCGCGGGCTGATTTTCGCACAGGCGGCGCGCGGAATCATCCGCCCGCCGCTTTCTCACAACGCACTCATTATGCCTGCGCCCGCTTGATGGCTTCGATGTCCTTGTAGGTGCGCAACTCGTAGGCGATGCGGGCCTGGTCGAGCACCCGCATGAGCGAGCGCAGGGCGACGCCGAAACCGTCGGGGCCGCTGAAGCCGCCGAACTGGCCGCCGCCCTTCAGATGCGGCTCCAGGTCGAGGAACACGCCGGGCACGCCGAACTTCTTCAGCTTGCGCTCAATCGCGGGGATGCGTTTGGCGAAGTCCCTGAAGATTTCCAGGTGATGGCAGTCGCCGATGTCGGCGGGCACAAAATTCTTCAGCATCCCCTCGTCCACGTGGCCCTGCCACTGGATTTTGCCTTTCTGGTGGTAGTCCTTCACGTGCATCCAGCCGACCCCCTCCTTCATGGCGTGATAATTCTCCAGCACCGCCTTGCGGCTGCCGAGCTGCACAAGCAGGTTGGCGCCGTCGAAGATGAGCATCAGCGCCTTGCTGTTGACGTGCCGGTAAAGCTCCATCGTCAACGGGCCGGTCTGACCAACGAGGTTCGCCTCGACTTCAAGGCCGAAGATGACGCCCTCGCGCTCGCAGAGCGCGGCGATCTGGCCGAGCATGTCGCCAGCCTGCGTGAGGTAGGGTTCAGGCCGCTCGCCCTTCGGGGGGTAGAACGAAAAGCCGCGAATGAGCTTCGTGTCGAACGCGTGCGCCAGCGCGATGGCGCGTCGCACGTCCTTCTCCAGATACTCCGCGAACGGCACATAACGGTTGTGCGTGCCGTCGTCCACGTCCTTGATCTTGATCTTGCCGATGGGCGAGCCGAGCGTGGCGACGCGGACGTCGTATTCCCGGTGAAGCTGCTGGAGCGTCCGGATTTCGTCGTCGGTGAGCAGCATGACGTTCTTGACGCCGCTGCCGGCGTCCACGAACCGGATGCTGTAGTATTTCATGCCGACGGCGGCGAGCAGGGTCATCTGTTCCAGCGCGGTTTTTTTTACCGCGCCCTCGTCGGCGAACCCGGACAACAGAACTTTGGCTGGCATGGTTTCGTGTCTCCTTCCGCTAGGGTTTCAACTCCAAACGCGCCGCGCAGACTACACGAGCCGGCCGCCGGAGGGAAAGCGGAAAGCAAGCTCAGGGGTGGATCGCGTTCTCCGTAACGCGATGATCAACCTCCGCTCGTGGAATCGCGCTCGGAGAACGCGATCCATCCGAACAGGCGAGGAAACGGCCTGGGGCCACGCAGTGTCACCGATGCGCGCCACCCTGCCGCCTCAACTCGATCCGGCGCGTCTTTCCCGCTGATGGCATTGGGCAGTTCCTGCGCGAACCCGATCTCGCGCGGATAAATAAAATGCGCTGGGAGTGTTGCCATCACCATGGTCACGCGCATGGGACGGATAAACCAGCGTAAACCCGGCTGGGTTGCTCGCCAAAAAGTGCGGCCAGATAAGTCTTGGCATCTCGTCCGCGCACCGCCTAAATAGTTGCATGACGCCGCTGGAGACTTATTTAGAGGAACTCAGCATCCTCCGCGCGTCCGGCGCGGTTGTGAAGGAAACCTCCGGCTATCCGGCGCTGGCCAACCTCCTTAACGCCGTCGGCCAAACCCTGCGCCCGAAAGTCCGTTGCCTCATCCAACTCAAGAACAGCGGCGCGGGCTTGCCTGACGGCGGCTTCTTCACGCCCGACCAGACCAAACATTCCGACGAAGAACAACCGCTGCTGGGACAGGTCCCGTCCCGCGGCGTCATGGAAGTCAAAGCCCCCGGCGACGATCTCGACGCGATTGCCGGCACAGCGCAAGTCAGCGACTATCTTCGCCACTACGGCCTCTTGCTGCTCACCAACTACCGGGAATTTCGTCTGCTTCAACGCGGTCCCACCGGCCAGACGCTGCGGCTGGAATCGTTCGCCCTCGCGCCGGACGAAGCCGCCTTCTGGGCCGCGGCCAAACACCGGCGCGCGACCGACGCCGCGCTCGGCGAGCGGTTTGTAGAGTTTCTCAAACGCGCGCTGCTCCACGCAGCGCCGCTCACCAATCCGAAGGACCTCGCTTTCTTCCTCGGCTCCTACGCCCGCGACGCCCGCGTCCGCGTCGAAGCCGCCGCCGACCTGCCCGCGCTCCATGCCGTCCGCGCCGCGCTGGAGGCGTCGCTCGGCATGAAGTTCGAGCAGGCGCGCGGCGAGCATTTCTTCCGCTCGACGCTCGTGCAAACGCTGTTCTACGGCGTCTTCTCCGCGTGGGTGCTCTGGCACAAACAGAACCCAGCCCGTCGCGACGCCTTCGACTGGCGCGCCGCCGCGTGGACGCTGCACGTGCCGATGATCGCCGCGCTGTTCCACCAGATCGCCGACCCGGCGAAGCTGCGCCCGCTGGGCCTCGAAGACGTCCTGGACTGGACCGCGGCCGCGCTCAACCGGGTCAACCGCGCGGCGTTTTTCGAGAAGTTCCTCGAAACGCACGCCGTGCAGTATTTCTACGAGCCGTTCCTCGAAGCGTTCGATCCCGAACTGCGCAAGCAGCTCGGCGTCTGGTTCACGCCGCCGGAGATCGTCCAGTATCAGGTCGCCCGCGTGGACGCCGTCCTGCGGGAGGAACTGGAAATTCCAAGCGGCTTGGCTGACAAGAGCGTTTTCGTGCTCGACCCGTGCTGCGGCACGGGCACCTACATCGTCGAGGTCCTGCGGCGTATCGTCCAGACGCTCCAAGCCGAGCAGGGCGAGGGCGGGCTGGCGCTGGCCGAGGCCAAGCAGGCGGCAATGAAGCGCGTCTATGGCTTCGAGATTTTGCCCGCGCCGTTCGTCGTGGCGCACCTGCAAATCAGCCTGCTGCTCCAGAGCCTCGGCGTGCCGCTGGACGACAAGAAACACGAGCGCGCCGGCATCTTCCTCACCAATTCGCTCACCGGCTGGGATTTCGCCGGCGACAATCCGCATCTGGCCAACTGGCCCGAACTGGAAGCCGAGCGCAAAGGCGCCGGCGAGGTCAAGACCAAGACGCCCATCCTCGTCATCCTCGGCAACCCGCCCTACAATGCCTACGCTGGCGTCAGCCCGCAGGAAGAGCAAGGCTTGGTCGAACCCTACAAGGAGGGGCTGGTCAAAGAATGGGGCATCAAAAAGTTCAACCTCGACGACCTCTACATCCGCTTCTTCCGGATCGCGGAGCGCAAGATCGCGGAGAAAACCGGTTGTGGCATTGTGTCGTTCATCTCGAACTTCTCCTACTTGTCGGAACCGTCGTTTGTCGTGATGCGCAAACGGTTTTTGCGGGAATTCGACACGTTGTGGTTCGACTGCATGAACGGCGATAGCCGCGAGACAGGCAAGCTGACACCCGATGGCAAGCCCGACCCATCTGTATTCTCGACCGAATATAACCGCGAAGGCATCCGTGTCGGGACGGCTGTCTGCTTGATGGTGCGCAAGCTGAAACGGGCGAAAGCGCCGAAAGTGCTTTACCGCGACTTTTGGGGCGTGACCAAGCGGGCGGACCTGCTCGAAAGCCTCGATGACCGCCGATTCGACCAGCAATACCGTTGCGTCGAACCCGCCGACGAAGATCGGTTCACGTTTCAGCCGTCGAGAGTCAGCAAGCGTTACTTGAAATGGCCGAAGCTGACGGAACTTTGCGCGGAACCACCCAGCAACGGGCTGATGGAAAAGCGAGGTGGCGCGTTGATGGATACGGACCCGAAGGCGCTGCGACAACGGATGTTGAAGTATTACGACCCGACAGTCACCTGGGAGGAGTTAAAGGCGCTGGGCACGGGCCTGACGGAGGACGCCGGCCGATTTGATGCGAAGAAGGCCCGCGCCAAAGTGCTCGCCGCCGAGAAGTTCCAGACTGATCACCTCCGTCGTTACGCGTTGCGTCCGTTCGACGTTCGCTGGTGCTACTACAGCGCCGTGCGACCGCTCTGGAACGAGCCACGTCCCAAACTTTGGGCGCAGTGTTGGGAGGGCAACGCTTTCTTGATGAGCCGGCCGGCCGGCGTCGCCAGCCCTGAGGGCGTGCCTTTCTTCTACACGCCGCTGCTGGGCGACAACGACTTCCTGCGAGGCCATGCCTATTACTTTCCGTTGCGGCTTCGCGACGGCGCCAAGCCCGCGCGCAAACAAGACGCCGGCAACGGCGAGTTTGCGGGCATTGTGCACGAGGCGAGTCCGGCCTATGGCGCGGGCGGCAAGGTCACTGCCAACCTTTCGCCCGCCGCCCGCGCGTATCTGGCGAAGCTGGGGATCAGAAATCCCGACGCGAACGCGGAGACAGCGGCGTTGATTTGGCTGCACGCGCTGGCCATCGGCTACGCGCCCGCTTACCTCGCCGAGAACGCCGACGGCATCCGGCAGGACTGGCCGCGCGTGCCGCTGCCCGACTCCAAGCGCGCGCTGGAGGCGTCCGCCGAGCTGGGCCGGCAGATCGCCGCGTTGCTCGACACCGAGAAGCCCGTGCCCGGCGTCGCGGACGGCAAAGTGCGACCGGAGTTGAGGGGCATCGCGGAGTTGCATTTCACCGGCGAGGCGGACTTCCGCGTCACGACCGGCTGGGGCCACGCGGGCAAGGAGGGCGTGACGATGCCGGGCAAAGGCAAGCTGCTGACGCGCGGCTATACGAAGGAGGAGGAGCCGTCCAAGCAAGCCGTGGCGTTGCTCGGCAAGAGCACGCACGATGTTTATCTCAACGAGACGGCCTATTGGCGCAACGTGCCGGAGAAAGTCTGGAACTTCACCATCGGCGGCTACCAAGTCCTCAAGAAATGGCTCAGTTACCGCGAGCACGAATTACTCGGCCGCGCGCTCACGGCGGAGGAGGCCCGCGAAGTCACCCACACCGCCCGCCGTCTCGCCGCGCTGCTGCTGCTGACGCCGGACCTGGACGCCAACTACCGGCGCGCGAAAAACGCGGCTGTCTCGTGGACCGCATGAGCGCCCGGCAACTGGATTTGTTTCGCCGCGATAACAGCCGCCCGGTGTTGTCCTGCGCGTCGCGCGGCCCCCTGGAGCCGCCACCGGGCGAATATGCGTCGCCCGGCTTGGTGGACGAGGCTTTCGTGGCGCGGTCGGTGGCCGCTTACCTCGCCAACCCCGACGCGCGCTATGGCCCCTTTCAGCTCGATGCCGCCGCTTCGTTGCGAGAGGAGTTGACGGCCATCACCGACCGCATCAACGCGATTGACGGGGTTTATCGCGACCGATTGAACGCCTGGGCCGCCGAAACGCGGGAGCGACTTTGGATGGAGTATTTCACAGTCGAAGCAATCCTCCAACGGTTGACCAAGCGGCGGGAAACCGCGCGAGAGATAACGGGCGAGCAAGGCTGAGGGGCGGCCGAAGCTCCAATTCTCAACATCTGGATTCCCAGGGAACTTCGCCCCAATCCCCAACGCACTCCTGTCAGCAACAAGCGCGTCGGAGCTGGTGGCTGGGAGCTTGCTTGGAGTTTGGAGACTGGAATTTGAAGGTTCCCGTCACTTCCTCGCTCGCTTGCGGGCCTTCTTGGCCGGCGCCGCGGAATCGTCCGCGCCACCGCCAAAGTCTTTGAGGATGCGCCCGATGTAGCCGTTCATCCGTTCGGGCGCGGGCTGGCCGGTGGCGGGCAGGGCGGCGATGGCGGGTTTCACGCTGGCGGCTTTGTCGCCGAGATTGGCCAGCGCGTTGAGCGCGTGCAACGCCACGGGGACAGGGTTGTTCTGCACGTTGGCGGCGGCGACAAGGACGGCCAAGGCTTGGTTGCGATCGTCGAGGTTGCCGTGGCACGCCAGCGCCTCGGCGGCGGCGATGCGGACGCTGGGGGCGGCGTCAACCAACGCTTGGGTCAGTGCGCTGCGCGAGGACTCCACCGCGTTCCGGCCGCGGATGAGCAAACCGACAGCCGCCCAGTAACGCACGGCGCTGTCGTCGTCGCGCAGAAGGCTCTGGAGTTCGGTCAGTCCGCCGCGTTTGGCGTCACTGGCCAGCTCGGCGGCGGCGAGGATTTTCTTGAGCGGATATTTTGTCTCGTCGTGGGCGACTTCATAGGGTGTGCGGCCTTCGGAGCGGCTGTGGATCTCGGCTTCGGTGAGCAGGCCGATGTCGCGCGTCTGAAGCTGCCACTCATGTAGCGCGGCGCGCATTCGTTGCAGGATCGGCTGATGCTCCGGCGAGCCGGCGAGGTTCTTGACTTCGTCGCGGTCGGTTTCGAGGTCGTAAAGTTCCTCGACGGGTTTCGGCTCCCAGAAGAACGTTTGCGGGGCGTTCAGCTTGCCCTCGTCGTAGAGCTTCTTCCAGACCTGCGTGGTGGGCGTCTCGAACATGTAGGCCAAGTGCTGGCCGTAGATGCGGTGCGGCATGAAGTGGCGCAGATAGACGTAGCGTTGGTCGCGCGCGGCACGGACGCAGTCGTAGCGTTCGTCCATGCGGCTGCGGAAACCGAACAGGAACTCCGGTGCGGCAGCGATGTGCCGGCCCATGAACGGCCGGCCGTGCATCCAGTCGGGCGGCTGGATGCCGACGAGGCTCAGCAGGGTCGGCGCGATGTCCACAAACGCCACGAGCCGCTCGCTGACGCCGCCGGCCTTGTATTCGGGCGGCGCGAGGTGCTTGAACTTCTCCGGGATGAACACGATGAGCGGGACGTGCAGGCCGGAGTTGTAGGGCCAGCGTTTGCTGCGCGGCATGCCAGAGCCGTGGTCGCCGTAGAAAAACACGATGGTGTCGTCCGCAAGCCCGGCGTCGGCGAGTTCCTGCAACCGTTCGCCGGCCCACGTGTCCATCGTGGTGATGTTGTCGTAATACTGCGCCCAGTCGCGGCGCACTTCGGGCGTGTCCGGATGATAGGCGGGAATGCGGACTTTGGCGGGGTCGTGCGCCAGCGTGTGCGGCCGGCGCCGGATGCCACTCTCGTGGGTGACGGTGTTGTTGAAGATGGCGAAAAAAGGCTGGCCGGGCCGGCGGTTTTTGTAGTGCGCCTTGCCGGAGGATTCGTCCCAGACGCCGGACGGTTTCTGGAGATTGTAGTCTTCCTTGCTGTTGTTGGTGCAGTAGTAGCCCGCCTCGCGCAGAAACTGCGGATACATCTTCATGAACGCCGGCATCGGCAGCATGCTGCGCATGTGCTCCGAGCCGGTCGCGGTGGGATACACGCCGCTGATGATGGCGGTGCGGGCGGGCGCGCAGACAGGGGCGTTGGACCAGCAAGCGCGGTAACGCAGCCCGCGCGCGGCCAGCCGGTCGAGGTTCGGCGTGTGGGCGTAGCGGTCGCCGTAACAACCCAGTTCCGGCCCGGTGTCCTCGCAGGTGAGCCACAAAATGTTGGGGAGTCGGGCGGTTTCGCCGTGCGCGCTCGCCCAAGACAGAGCCACGGTTGTCAACGCGAGAATCAGCGTCCTTTTCATGAGGGTAATCTGCCGGGATACTGTTGACGGATGACCTCCGGGTCAAGGCTGTGGAATCCGAGCGGGGATGCGAACGTGTCGCGCCCGTGGGAACATCCAGCCCTTCGGCACGTCGTGGTAGCCGATCCAGAGATCGCCCGGCTCGATCTCGATCGCGAACGGATAGGTGACCTGCCTGCCTTTGGCCAGCACGAGCGACGGCGTCCATGTGCGGCCTTCATCGCTGGAGAATGCGAGATGCAGTTCGCCCCGGCGTTTCTGCGGACGGTTCCACACCAAGGCGATGCGACCGTCGGCCAGCCGCGCGAGATGGCCGGGCGCGTGCGCGGACTCCATCGCGGTCGGCTTCGCCTCCGACCACGTCAGGCCGCCGTCGGTCGAGAAGGATTCCCAGAACCGGCCGCGGCTGGTGCGGATGAGCATCCAGACGCGGCCGTCCTTCAGTTCCAGCAACGCCGGCTCCAACGCGCCC
>JAOACV010000539.1 GCA_026417675.1 Verrucomicrobiia bacterium | reverse complement strand
GAAGAGAGCGTGCTGGAACTGCTTGACCGGCGGACGCGCCCCGTCTGCGTCGTGCTGACCGGCCGCGGCGCGACGCCACGACTGATGGAGCGGGCTGACACCGTCACGGAGATGAAGTGCGTCAAGCACGGCCTGAAGCAGGGCGTCAAGGCGCAAGCCGGCGTGGAGTTTTGAAAAGAACGGAAACATGAACTCATGTCCATCGCATCGCCGGGCGGAGCCGCGCTCGCGGGCAAGGCGCCGTCGCCGCATCAACCGTTGCACTGGGGTTGGAACCAGCGACAGGCCGGGCCGCTGATGAGTTGCCGGCAGCCCCGATCAACAAGCGGCGGAAACTGGAGCGGGGCGGAAACCCATGCCGAAGCGACAAGTCGCCGGATTGATGGCGACGGCTCTTTTCGTCGCGGCAACTAGCGCTTTGCTTCCTCCACGAAATAAACCCGGTCAATCAGAATCTCCGGCACCGCTTCGGCGTTTTTGCAACCGGAGAACCAGACGTAGGGTTTGCCCTTCGGCTCGAACACGCCGAGGTCGTAGGACATCCACTCCGTCGCGGCATCCTTGGCCGTCACGCGGCGGTGGGCGAGGCCCTTCTTTGCCTCGGTGTCGTAGATGCCGAAACTGAAGGCGTCGCCGGTATCCTTGACCTTGCGCACCTTGACAACGGCGCGGGCGTGATAACGCCTGCCCGCCTTGAAATAGTCCGGCGGCGGATAAAACTGCACAGCCCATTCATGCGTCGCGCCGGTCAGCCACGCGCACGCGCCGTCGGAGGCGGTCTCGTCGGCGCGGATGCCGCAGAGCGTGCCTTCCTTGTGGAAACTGAACTCGTCGTCCTGCGCGTCAAGCACGCGGCTGGTTGGCAGTTTCTCCGTGCCGGGCGGCGGCGCGGGCTTCTCGCGCCGCGCGGCCAGCCGCAACAGCAGCTTCTCCTTGAACGGCGCGAACTCCGCGCCTTCGCTGATCCGCTTCACGCCGGCCTCGGCGGCGGCGGCCAGAAACTTCTCAGCGACTTCCTTTTCCGACCAATGCGCGCCGAATGGCCCGGTTTTCTTCCCGGCACGCAATGCCTCGCGCGTCCACGCGCGCCCGCGCTGGAGCATGACGTATTGCACCGGCATGTGGGCGACGCGCACGCGCTTGAGAATCTCCGGTTGTTTCGCGGCGAGCCGCTCGGCCTCGGTGAAGAGCTTCTCCGCCTGCGCGATGATCTCCGGCGTAAAGCACGCGGCGGTCGGTTGGACGAAGCAGCGGATGTGGATGTTGTCCTTCTTGACCTTGTCGTGCAGCAACCGGATGTATTTGCGGATCGGCGGCGCCGCAGGGCCGTAGTAGCCGTCGAGAAACTCCTCCAACGCACGCTTGGCGCCGTAGTCGGGATTCCAGAGAAGCCGCGCAATGATGTAACTGCGCAGTTCCAGCATCTCGCCGCCGGGCGTTTGATATTCGCCTTGCTCAAAGATGCCGCGCACGCCGTGGGCGATGAAGAAGCGGATGTTCGCCTCCAGCACGTCGAGGTTCGGATGCGGCAGCAGGTAGTGGGCGAAGTTGGTGACGTAATCCCAGATGTAAAGCCGCCGACAGATCTTCGACCACCCCACGATGTCGTCCACAAACGCCTTGTTCTGCGGGCACTCCTCCAGCGGATGGCTGAAGCAACACTCGATGCTGCAGAGTCGCACGATGACGTTCGGCCGCGGGCGGACGTGGCGCGGCGGCTTGCGGGTGTATTGGTAGGCCAGCGTGTCCACCGCGACCTGAGGGAACTCCTTCTCGATGGCCTCGGCGACCTGGTTGACGAAGCGCAGCAACGTGCCGCTGTGGCTGCCCTCCTCGTCGTCCACCGCCTTGCACTTGGCGCACTCACACCAGCCGTGCCAGTCGTTTTGCGAGACGGAGACGATGGTGGCCTTCGGGTTCTTGCGCAGCCATGCGCGGACGGCGGCGGTCACCTCGCGCACGACCTCCGGATTGGTCAGGCACAACTGGCCATGCTCGTGAAACCGTTTGCCGTTGCGCTCCGAATACCACTCCGGGTGCTGCGCAAAGTGTTTCTCCGGCGGCAGCAGGGGATAAAAAGTGTGAACGAAACCCTGATACACAACCTTGTCTCCGTGCTTCTCCGTCAGCCGCATCGAGTGGCCATTGCTGAAATTCCGCGCCGCCCAATCGCCGTCGTAGCCGCTCCACGAGAACGTCTCGCGATACTCCAGCCGCGGCACGACCACGCGGTTGAGATCGCGCACCGCCAGCCGCGCGCGCTTCGGGATGCGGCTGCAATCCGGCGCAAACCACCGGCAGCCCAGTTCCTGGTCGAGAAATGAATAGACCGCGTAAAGCGTCCCGCGCGGACGGCCGCCCGCCAGCGCCAGATGCGGGCCGCAGGTCCGCACGACGAAACCTTCACCGCCCAGCTTGGCCCAATCCACGCCGCTCGCGAGCCGTTCCACCTCCGCATCGCGACCCACCAACAGGGCGCGCGCCGGTAGCGGCCCGGCGTTCTGGAGCGGCAGTTCGACCCCGGTGATTTGCTTGAGGAAACGTTGCAGTTCCTCCGCCGCGTGCCGCTCCGCCGGCGTCGCGTCAGCGCAGACACGGATGATGTAGGCGCCACATCCTTTCTCCGCGAGGACGCGCTCGGCAGCAGGCGTGCGAGGCGTAGAGAATGTCGCGGTGAGGACGAGGATTACTACGAAGACAATGCGGCGCATGGGATAGTTCCTTTCCAAAAACAGTCCCGTCCCTCTTACAC
>JAOACV010000538.1 GCA_026417675.1 Verrucomicrobiia bacterium | reverse complement strand
GGTGGCAGGCTCTGGTTGAAACCGAAGAGAGGGGCGATATCCGTTGTCGGGAATCGGCGGGCGTAGTCGGGGCGGGCAGGAAACAGTGTGCGGGAAAGGAAGTGCTGGCCGGGCGGGTGCAGGCCGGCGAACGCAGCGCATGTGAGACGCAACTCGAGGGTGGAGCGCGTTCTCGGAACGCGCTTGCCGTCGTGGGCGCATCGCGGCGAAGGCGTTCGGAGAATGGGATCAGCAGTGCGAGGCTGAACTATCGGGTTTGGAGGAAGCGGCCCTCAGCGTGATGGCGAAGTATCGCGTTCGGAGAACGCGATGCATCTTTGTTTACGGAGGGCTATCGCGAGATGTCGTCCTGGCCGAGCACGACGTAGCCGGCCTTGCGCAACACCTCGCAGGCGAAATCGTCGTCCTGGACGTGCATCAGTAGCACGGCCTTGCCGCGGGGACGGATCATCAGGGAGTAGGCGAACTCGATGTTGATCTCGGCGCCGTGCAGCGTGCGCAGCATCGCGTCGAGTTTCTCCGGGCCTTGGGGGAGTTCCACCGCAATGGCGTGGCTCTCGGTGGCGGCGACGTTTTGTTTCGCGAGCACCTCCCGGCAGCGGTCGGGGTCGTCCACAACCATGCGAATGATGGCGGAATCGGAGGTGTTGATGGTGTCGAGGCCGCAGATGTGAACGTTGGCCTCGGCCAGCGAGCGGGTCAGGTCCAAGAGCGCGCCGACGCGGTTGGTCAGGAAGACGGAAAAATGCCGGACCTTGGGTCCGCGCATCGCTTCAGTGGTTTGGGCGTCTGCGGGCACGGTTGTCTCCGTCGTTCACTTGGCAAGGCGAAGGTTACATCAAGCGACGGGTGATGCAATGGAGAACTTTGGCCGGTCGCGCTTCCGGTGGATCGCGTTCTCCGAACGCGATGGTTCAGTTTTGGGTGGATTATCGCGTTCGGAGAGGGCGATTCACCGGGCGGAGTTCAGGTTTTCGGTTTCAACCCTGACGCTTCGAGCTTGCGCAGGACTTCTTGGACGATGCTCTCGGTGTCCGTGGGGGCCGGAGCGGCGGCGCGCGCTTGGAACCGCTGGCAGGCTGCGGCGGCCTCCTGGAAGCCGCACTCGGCGAGAATGCAGGCGAGCTTGCCGCGGATCTCTTCGAGGTCGGATTGTTCCTTCGGGGAGAGCAGTTGGCGGCTGGGGCCCATGTTGAATCCGCGAAGGGACACGCCGGCGCGGAAGCCTTCGGGGAAGTTGGTGCCGTAGAGCATCGTGTTGACCAGCTCCAGCAGCTTGAATTGGATGCGCCTGGCTTCCTCGCGGTTGCCGCGCCGGAACTCGTTGTAGAGCTTCATGAGCACCTCCGGGACGACGCCGGAGGAGGAGAGCGTGCCGCCGTCGGCGCCCATTTCCAGCGCGGAATAGAGAAGTTCGTCGCAACCAATCATGCAGGAGAACTCCGGCCGCTGCGGCTTGATTTCGTTCAGCGTGTTCAGGAAGCGCGGCAGGTCGCGGCTGCTGTCCTTGATGCCGACGATGCGCGGACAGTCCAGCGCCAGCCGCTTGACCACCGGCACGCTGATCTCGTTGGAGAACTGCGGGATGTTGTAGAGCACGATGTCAATCGGCGACCGGCGGGCGACCTCGCGGAAGAAGTGTTCGATGCTTTCCTGGCTGACCTTGAAGTAGTAAGGCCCCGTGATGGACACCGCCCGGCAGCCGAGGTCGGCATACGTTCGGCAGGCATCGAGGATCATGTGCAGGTTCGATTCGGCCGCGCCGGCGAGGATGGGCACGCGACCGCGCGTTTCCTCGGCGACGATGCGAATGACGCGCTTGCGTTCCTCGAAGCTGAGCCGGATGAACTCGCCGGAGCTGCCGTTGGGATAGAGGCCGCTAATGCCTTTCTCGATCAGCCAGTTGATCAGCCGGCGCAGTTCGTCCTCGTTAATGCTGCCGTCGTCTCTGAAGGGGACGACGTTCGGAGTGAAAATGCCTTGGATCATGCGTCGCGCCCTTGGTAAGCGCGCGGGGCAGGGGAGTCAAGCTTTGTTGAACTAGCGGTGTTGGCATCCAGAGTTTAACCTGGCCGCACCCATCGAAATCCATCGCAGCCGCGTTTGACTCGGAGAACGCGCTGCCCTATCCTTGCGTCCACCGCGCGACCGTATGCGCACCCTTGGGAGATAACGCGTGAACCATTGGTTGTTGCAACTGACGCAAAGCAGCGACGGTCTTTTCGGCGGATGTTTGCGGATGTGCGTTGGAATGGCGCGCATCCGTCAGCCGGCGCGCGCGGGGGGCGGCACATGCAGCCACAGGAAGACGCGAAGATGAAATCTAACCACGTTGATCCCTGTCGGGTGCCGCAAGACAAACGGCCGTCGCGAGCGGCAGGTTGGTGGGCTGTGGCGGTCTATGCGGCACTGGCAGCCGCCGTGGCGGCGGCGGGATGGCTCCACCTGCGCTCACAACAGGCAGACGCGCGCCGCAAGGCGGAAGATCAACTCAACACCATCGCGGATCTCAAGGTGCAACAAATCGCCGACTGGCGGCGCGAGCGGCTTAACGACGGGACGTTTTTCGCCCAAGCCGCGTTCGTCCGCCGCGACGTGCGCGCGTTCTTGGACGCCCCCGCCTCGGCAGCGAAGGCGGAGTTGCTTAGCTGGTTGACACTGCTGAAAGGCGGCGACCGTTATGCCCGCGTCTGGTTGTTCGACGCCCGCGGCGAGTTGCGCCTGATGTTGCCCGACGACGAAAACCGTCCCGGCCCCATGGTGC
>JAOACV010000537.1 GCA_026417675.1 Verrucomicrobiia bacterium | reverse complement strand
GTTATGGGTTGGCTGACCCGAAGGTTGAGTTGAACAACGAACGCCAAGAGCGACAATGAGCACGCCAGCGCCTCCAACATTCAAGATCATCGGCGGCGACGGCAACGAATACGGGCCGATTGACGCCGCCACGCTCCAACAATGGGCGCGCGAGGGCCGCCTCGTGCGCCAATCCAAAGTGTGGGACTCCCGCGCGAACGCCTGGGTCTCCGCCGGTGATGTGGCCGAACTGGCCGCGGTTTTCGGAGCGCCCGCGACCCCGTCGCCGTCGCCGCCCGCGATTCCCGCGCCGTTGACGGCCCCGCACGCGGCGCGGCGGACCAACCCGCTTGCCATCTGGAGTTTGGTGCTGTCGTTGCTGGGGCTTTGTTGCGGTATCACGCCGATTGCCGGCATCATCTGCGGCGTCATCGCTCTCCCACAGATCAAAGCCAGCGGCGAAGAAGGCCGCGGCATGGCCATCGCCGGCATCGTCATCGGCGTCGTCCTGCTGGCGTTGTCTTTGCTGGGACTGCTGTTATGGATGATGCTCGTGCTGGCGGCGGCGCCTAATGTGATCGTTTGTCAATAGCTGATCTCGATGATGGATCCGCAGCAACCCTCCTATCGCCTCCGCGCCGGCGACAATCGCGAATACGGGCCGGTGGATTTCGCGGCCTTGGAGCGGTGGATCCGCGAGGCGCGCGTGCGGCCAACCATGCCGGTCTGGTCGTCGGCAGACAACCTGTGGCGGACGGCGCGCGAGCGTCCGGAGCTGGCGGCGGTGTTTGCCGCGCTGCGCGATCCGAACGCGCCGCCGGTGGTCGGCCCACCGGTGAACGCGATGGCGATTTGGAGCTTTGTGCTGTGCCAACTCGGCCTCTGCTGCGCGCTGCCCGCCATTCCCGCGATCATCTGCGGTTTCATTTCATTGTCCCAAATCCGCCAGCGCGGCGAACGCGGCCGTGCGCTGGCCGTCAGTGGCATTATCCTCGGCGTGTGCGGCCTCGCGCTGGGCGCGCTGGTGGTGGTCTATATGGTTGTGCTGGCCCGTCTGGGGCCGGAAGGCCAGCAACAGTTGTTGGAAGAGATGCTCAAGCAAATGCAACAAACGAGGCCGTGGTGAGCGTGAGGAGCCATCCATGCACGTCAGGCTGATTATTCGAGCGTTTGCGATAGCGGCCGTCTTGCCGCTGGATGCCTATGCTTCCGCTGAAGTGAGGCTCTGCAATGAGCCGGCCCCTCCGCCCAGCCCGTCGGTGTGCGGCTTTTCTTTGATCGCGGGGGACAAGGGACCGCAGGTCGCGGTGTTAGGCCGCGCGGGGTTTGTCGCGTGCGTTCGCCCGCGGGAGGATGTTTGTGTCACAATCCCCACGGGCGAGTGTGCCGGCAACTTCACCGTAACGGTCGAGGCGACCGCGACGGGTGGCGAAGCGGAAGTGTCATTGTCCTTCGGCAGCGGGCGCGACCAGTGGAGGCTGTTGAAGAACGGCGCGGCCCGCCTCGACGCGCAGGGCGACAACGCGTCGCTGGACACGGTTGTGCGTTTGAAAACGCGGGGCGTGAGGGGCGAGACCGGAGTGCGCTGGCGAGAACTCAAACTCGTCGCGCGCGGCCAATCGTCCGCCATCCAGATTCCGTGGCCGCATCCACCCAAGGAAGGCCCCGGTCCGCCGCCCGTCCTGCCCGCGTTGCGCCAGCCCATCGAGCAGACGCTGATCGAATGGGATTGGCGGATGCAGGACGGCATCGGCACGGAGCGCAACCCCAGCACGTATGCGGCGGCCATCGAGCGGACGCTGAAACGCGGCGACGCGTTGATTCGCGACCTGCAAATCGCCGGTGTGGATTTGAGCCGCGAGATGACCGAATGGGGAAAGCTGAGGGACGAATCGAAGCGGGCGGAATCGGAGGACGCCCGGCTCGAAGACCTTTGGCGACGAGTTCACCAACTGCGCCGCGCCATCGCGCTGCGCAACCCGCTGGCAAAAACCGGGCCGGTGGCGTTCATCAAGCAGGTGCCGAGTTGTTTCAGTCACCAGCTCACTCAATACTACGGCGCCTGCGCCAAGCCCGGCGGCGGGGTCTTCATTCTCGACGCGCCAGGCGAATCCATGCGCTGCCGGCAACTGGCCCCCTCGACCCTTTCCCATCCAACTTCCACCATCGGCGTCGGCAGCTTTCAGCATCTCGACGTTTCCCGCGACGGCAGGCGTCTGTTGTTCGCCTACTGCCGCGTCGAGACGGCGCCGGTGGACCGCGAACGTCACTTCGATCGCCGCTACCATCTCTACGAAATGGCCGCAGATGGTTCGCGTGCGCGGCAACTGACTGACGGGCCGTTTGACGACTTCGCGCCGCGTTATCTGCCCGACGGCCGCATCGTATTCATCTCGACGCGCCGCGGCGGATTTCATCGTTGCGGGCGCGGGCCGTGCCCGACCTACACGCTGGCTCTCTGCAACGGCGACGGGTCGGAAGCGCGCCCCATTTCGTTTCACGAGACGCATGAGTGGGACCCGGCGGTGTTGCACGATGGACGGATCATTTACACGCGATGGGATTACGTGGACCGCAATGCGGTGCACTATCAGCAGCTCTGGACCGTGCGCCCCGACGGGACCGATCCGCGCGCGTTCTACGGCAACAACACCCTCAACCCCGTCGGCGTCTGGGAAGCGCAACCCGTGCCCGGTTCCAGCCGTGTGATGGCCACCGCTGCGGCACACCATGCGATGACGGCCGGCTCGATCATCCTGCTCGACGTGACGCGCGGCACGGACGGTCTGGAAC